>JASHQT010000111.1 GCA_030039005.1 Bryobacteraceae bacterium | reverse complement strand
GCGATGACATCCACGCATTACCACATTCGCGTGACCGATCTGCCCGTCGTGAAACAGATTCGCGTCACCTATCATTACCCCTCCTGGACGGGCATGGCCTCCGAAACCGAAGAGCGCGGCGGCGACCTCCGCGCCGTCGCCGGAACAGAAGCCGATCTTGATGTTTCCACCGATCGCCCGCTCGCGGGCGGGCAAATCGCCTTCGACAACGGCCAACCGGTTCCCTTGTCTGGAGGCGCAAACAATATCTACCACGCGCGGGTCAAAATGGATCGCGACGGCGTCTATCACATCGCCGGCATCGAGCAAGGCCAGCCCGTCCGCGTCAGCGAGGATTTCTTCATCGAGGCGCGCAAGGCCAGCCCGCCGCAAATTGTCCTGGTCCGGCCGCGCGGGGGCGATTATCGCGCCACTCCCATCGAGGAAGTCACCGTCGCCGCCAAAGCCACCGACGAATATGGCCTCCACGGATTCGCTCTGCATTATTCGGTGAACGGCGGCCCCGAAACCACCGTCGATCTCCTGCATCAAAATGGCGCCAAGCAGGCCGACGGCTCAACCACGCTTTCCCTCGAAAATTTCAACCTGGTTCCCGGCGACCTCGTCAGCGTCTACGCGACCGCGAAGGACGGCAACTCGGATGCCCACACCGACATGATGTTCATCCAGGCCGATCCCTTCGAGCGCAACTTCTCCCAATCGCAGGTCGCGGGCGGAGGCGGCGGGGGAGGAGGCGGCGGCGATCCCGGTGCCGAGATTTCCCAGCGCGAAAAGGAAATTATTTCGCAAACCTTCAAGCAGCTCGGCGATAAGAATTCCACCGCGCAACAAGCGGCCGACATCGCCAAGCTGCTGTATGAGTCGCAGTCCACGCTGCGCGATCAGGCTGTCTCGCTTTCCAGCCGCCTGGAGGCTCGTGAGCTGACCGATGAAGTAAAGGCCATCTCCAGTTTTCAGAAAGACATGATCGCAGCATCGGAAGCCATGGCTCCGGCTGCCCAACAATTACAGCAGCAGAAATGGAAGGACGCGATTCCCAACGAGCAGAAGGCGCTGCAATTTCTACTGCGCGCCGCGGCCACGTTCCGCGATATCCAAGTCGCGTTCGGAGCGCGCGGCGGAGGCGGCTCGGGCGGCGGTGCGGCGCGCGATCTGGCGCAGCTATTCGAGCTGGAGCTCGATACGCAGAAAAATCAGTACGAGACGCCGCAAAGCGCGTCGTCGAGCGAAGAACAAAAGCAGCGCGATATAGACGATGCTTTGAAGAAACTCGACGAATTGGCCCGTCGCGAACAGGATTTGGCCGATCAGCAACGCAACGGCCAGCAAACCGCGGAACAGAAATGGCAGCAGGAAATGTTGCGGCGCGAAGCCGAACAGCTCCAGCAGCAGATGGAGCAGCAGCTCGGACAAAGCGGCCAGCAGGGCCAAAGCGGCCAACAGGGCCAGAGCGGACAGGCTGGCGGACGCGCTGGTCAATCCGGGCAACAATCCTCCCAACAATCTTCCCAACAATCGGCCGATCAAGCCGCCGATAATCGCCGCCAGGCCGAGCAACAGGCGCTCGACCGTTTGCGCCAAGCCAATGACGACATGCGCCGCGCGGGCTCGCAAAATGCGAGCAGCGCCGATGCGCGCCGTGCAGCCGACCGCTTGCGCCAGGCTACCGATCTGCTGGGGGGACTCGATCAGCAAGACGCCGGAAGCCAGCTCAAATCGTTGGCCCAGTCGGCCGATCAGTTGGCCGCCCGCCAGAAAGAGCAGGCCGATCAAGTCCGTGGCTTGATGGCGCAGCAGAACGCCGCGCGCGCCGGCAAACAGGCGATCCATTATCCAACCGAGCAGGAAATCGAAAAAATGGTGAACGATCGCCAAAAGGTCAGCGACGATTTTTCGCGTCTCAC
Source organism: Bryobacteraceae bacterium (assembly GCA_030039005.1). The sequence goes on along the minus strand of JASHQT010000111.1, from coordinate 19,355 downwards.
CCAACAAATGCGCAATGCCGCGCGCGACCTCGCGGGAACGCAACCAGCCGCTTCGGGCAAAGTGCGCAGCGCGCTCGACGGCGCCGACGAGAACGATCTCGGCACTCGGCTGCAGCGCAGTTCGGATTGGCTGCGCACCGGCAACTTCTCCGATGCGGCCGAAAGCGCCATCACCAGCGATTTGCAAAAGCTCGGGCAGCAGCTTGGCGATGCCGCGCGCGCGGTGGGCAATGCCCAACACGGCGACCAGGACGCTCAGTTGAATCGCGCCATGGACGATCTCGCGCGGTTGCGCGATCAGCTTTCCGGCATCGGCGGCCAGCAGTATCAGCCCGGCGCGCTCAGTCGCAACGGAAACTCGGGCCAACCAGCCGGCCAACAAAACGCCGCTGGGCAAGAAGCGGGCGGCGGCCAACCCGGGGGTAATCCAGGTGGCCCCGTCGGCAACCGCGTCGCCGGACCCGTCGGAAATCCGGCCGGCGGAGCAACCGATCGCGAACGCAACGTCCTAGGAGGCATGGATACCGGGAACACCCGGATCTCCGGCCGCGCCGTTACGCCGCAAACCGGACCCAATCCCGCCGATACGCAGCGTGAAATCGATCAAGGCTTGAATCTGCTCAACGGCATTCGCGCCGCCGTTCAAGACAGTCCCGAAGCGCAGCAGGAATTGCAATCGCTGATCAATCAAATGCGCAACCTGGACCCGCGCCGTTTTCCGGGCAATCCGCAACTCGTCGAGCAGATGCACCAGCAGTTGGTGAGCGAGGTGGATGCTCTCGAGCTGCAACTGCGGCGGCAGCTCGAGGAAAAACAGGGCGGCACCATTCGCAATACGGACCCGGCGAAAATTCCCGCCGGATATCAGGATCCGGTCGCCGAATACTATCGCAAACTTTCGAGCAGCGGTCATTAGACCGCATTTCCGGGGCGTTTCGCGAGCTCGTAGCGCGCGATGGCTTCGCGATGGACTTCATCGGGGCCATCCGCCAACCGCAGCGTGCGCGCGTTCGCCCAGGCCCAAGCCAGCGGAAAGTCCTGGCAAACTCCCGCGCCACCATGCGCCTGGATCGCGCGGTCAAGAACCCGCAGCGCGACATTCGGCGCCACAACCTTGATCATCGCGATCTCCGCGCGCGCGGCTTTGTTGCCGGACGTGTCCATCATCCAGGCGGCTTTTAACGTCAGAAGACGCGCCTGCTCGATTTCGATCCGCGACGTCGCGATATCGGCGCGAATGGTCCCTTGTTCAGCCAGTGTGCGTCCGAACGCCACGCGGGATTGCACGCGCGCGCACATCGCATCCAGCGCGCGCTCCGCCACGCCGATCAAGCGCATGCAGTGGTGAATGCGCCCAGGGCCGAGACGCCCTTGCGCGATCTCGAAACCGCGGCCTTCGCCGGCGAGAAGATTCGCCGCCGGCACGCGAACGTTTTCGAAGAGAATTTCGCCGTGGCCGTGCGGCGCGTGATCGTATCCAAACACGTTGAGCAGGCGCTTGCGAGTAACGCCAGGGGCATCCATCGGCACCACAATCATGGATTGCTGTTTATGTTTCGGAGCCGACGGATCGGTTTTGCCCATGAAGATCGCCACTTGGCAACGTGGATCGCCCGCGCCGGAGGTCCACCACTTACGCCCGTTGATCACGTAATGATCGCCATCGCGCACGATGCTCGATTCGATGTTGGTGGCATCGGAGGAAGCCACCGCGGGCTCGGTCATGGCGAAACAGGACCGGATTTCCCCGGCGAGCAACGGCTTCAGCCAACGCTCTTTCAACTCCGGCGTGCCGTAACGTTCCAGCACCTCCATGTTTCCGGTGTCGGGCGCCGAACAGTTGAACACTTCCGGAGCCATGGACGAGCGGCCCATGATTTCGCACAGCGGCGCGTATTCGAGATTAGCTAGGTCAAATAGATTCCACAACCCGGCGGCCCGCGCCTTCGGTTTCAGTTCTTCAATGACGGGGACCGGTTGCCAGCGCTGCGGGCCTTCGCAGTGCTCCTGGTATTTGGATTCGCTGGGATAAATGTATTCCTCCATGAACGCCGTGAGGCGCCTCTGAAGATCTTTCACTTTGCCGGAGAACTCGAAATCCATAATTAGCGATAGGTTCGGAGCGCCGCGTCGCTCAGGTGCGGGACGGCATTGAAGGAATGCAGGCGCAGAATATCGTCCTGCGCGCGTAATAACGTGAACGATGCGTTGTGCAGGACGCCAGCCAGCCGCATGGCGCGTTCGTCGTGAATGTCCATGGCGAGCGCGGCCCAGATTCCGATGGGAGTGGCAGAAGTAAAGATGACGATATCGGAACCGCGGCCGGACGGTTCAATTTGCCGGCAGCATGCGGCGACGCGCGCGCGAAACGCTTGCCAGGACTCGCCGTCATACGAGTACCGGCCACTCATCCACGCGCGCACCACGGCAACATCGCACGGCAGCCAGCGCCGATGGACGGAGGCTTCGGGATCTTCGGCGTCCGAGCGCGCCTGCGCTTCGAGCTCTGCGTATTGGCGCGCGAATTCGGGATCTTCGCCGCACAACTGCGGCGCGACCGCCCGGTAGACATCGGCCAAATCGAATTCGTTCCAGCCGGGCTCGGCGACCACTTCCGGAAATGGGACGCCCGCTTCGCGATACACCGCGCGGACTTCGGCGGCTGTTTCGGACTGGCGCGCGAGACCGCCGGAGTAGGCGGCGCTAAAACAGATCTTCTCGGAAATGAAATATTCGCCGAGCAGCCGGGCTTGCCTGCGGCCCAGCTCGGACAGCGCATCATACGCGTCGCGAGTGCCGGCTTGGCCGTGCCGGACTAAATAAATGCGGCTCATGCGCGATTTTCCTTTTCAATCAGAGAAGCGGCCAGCCTGATCAGGCCGCGGACGCGTCGGTCGAACGTGCGGAAGCGCTCATCGCGCGTTTGCCCGCGCTGATAACGATAGAAGATTTGCTGGAGAATCACGGCTAATTTGAAGATTCCGAAAATTTCGTGATAACGGATGTGGCCAAGATCGCGGCCGGTTTGCCGCGCGTAGCGCTCCAAGAGTTCGTCGCGGGTGAACCATCCAGGTTGAGCAGTCACTGCAGGAGTGGCGGGATGAGGATGGTCTTCGTCGTCGGCGACGGCCCAGGTCCAGTAACACAGCGCCAGGCCGAGATCGGCGAGCGGATCGCCGAGCGTGGCCATTTCCCAATCGAGAACGGCCTCCACGCGATCACCGGCCGCGCTCAGTATGATGTTGTCGAGCTTGTAATCGTTGTGCACGAGCGTAGCAGCGGACGAAGGCGGCAGCAAACCGTGCAACCAGCGGATGACGGCGTCCATTTCGGGCGATGCTTCCGTTTGGCACCGGGACCAACGATCGGCCCAGCCGTGCACCTGGCGCTCGACGAAGCCGTAGGGCTTCCCGAGCGAGGCGAGCGCGGGCTGCGCGATATCGATGCCGTGCAGGCGAATCAGACAATCGACAAAGGCTTGGCTGGCGCGGCGTGGAAGATCGGGAATCGACGCCAGTTCGGACGGGACGGAGTCGCGAATGACGACGCCGTGCCTGCGCTCCATCAAAAAGAACGACGCGCCGATGACGGACGGATCTTCGCACAGCAGAAACACGCGCGGCGCTGGGGGAAAGTGCGGATGGACGGCGTGGAGCACGCGATATTCGCGCGCCATGTCGTGCGCCTTGGGCGCGACGGGACCGAGCGGCGGGCGGCGTAGAACATATTCGCGATTTTGTGTTCGGACCACATAAACCAGGTTGGAATGGCCGTGGGGGAACTGTTCGATTTCGATGCGGCCGGCAGGCTCGGGCAAATGGCGGTCCAAGTAAGCAAGCAATGACGCGCGGTCGATCTCTTCGCCCGGGCGGATGGCTGAGGTGTCTGATAAGGACGTCACGAGAATTGCTACTGTGACGGAGCGGGCATGAGGAAGCGCGAGCCGTCGGGGGAGACGTCCCAGAAGAGCAGGCCGTCGGGGACCTTGAACAGCGGCTGGGGCGTGCCAGTTTGAAATTTTGGACCGGCGATCACTTGGACAGCCGTGGCCATTCCATCGGGCGTGATGTAGAAAAGCTCTTTGCCGTCGCCGCGCCAGAGCGGGGTTCGTCCGCCGCCTCTGGTGACGATGATGGGATCGCCGGCGGTTCCGGTGGCAGGATCGAACGGACGCACGTCGACTTCGTTCTTGCCGGATTCATTGGAGCTGTAGGCGATCCAATGGCCGTCGGGCGAGAATCTGCCGGTGACGCTGGTGAACTTGGGATCGACGAGCGGCACGGGCTGGCGGTCGGCGGGGCCATTGGCGGCCAAAAGGCGAAGACGAATGTTCTGCCCGATGCTGTAGTAGATCAGGAAGCGGCCATCGGGGGACCAACTGTTCGCGGCTTTGCCTTCCATGGATGCGTAGAACAGTTTCTCGACGCCGTCGCCGCTCGACGGCCTCTCATAGAGATCGTAAACGCCGCTGCGATTGGAGGTGAAAACGATACGGCTGCCATCGGGAGACCAGGTGGGGAAGGCTTCCCAAGCCGGGTCGGAGGTGAAACGCGTGCCCGCGCCGGTCGAGACGTCGAAGATCCAGATGTCCTTATTTTGCGTTTCAGGATCGGTGCGCTCGGCGGCTACGCGTTTGCCGTCGGGCGAGACGCTGAGGGTGCGATAGATGCCGGCGTCGCCAACGGTGCCGACGATTTTACCTTGGCGGTCGAACCAAGTCAGATGGCCATTGATGGCCCCGCGGGGACCGGTGCGTTCAGACGGCGGTTGGGCGAGAACCCGCTGTGCGAGAGCCAGGGAACACACGGCGGCGGCTAGGAAGGCGAGTTTCATCATCATTCCAGTGTAAGGGTACTAAGAGTGTAATTAGTTTCAAAGGCACCCGGCACACCACGATAAGGGAATTGTGAGCCGGTTCGTGGACAACGCGATGAAGATTCTGGATGCGGCGGAGAGCGCGGTCCAATCCGGTGCGACTCCCACGGACATGACCATTCTGATCACGGCCCAAGGTGGGATTCACATGGTGGCCGATTCGGACTGGCCGCTGGACTCGCTGCAAATGCTGCATGGAGCGGAGACGGCCTACCGGGTGAGCAACAACGCGTCGCACGTGCGCGTGGAAGGGCGCGAACATTCCCGCACCTGCGTGTTTGAAACCGTGAAGCCGGAACGGGCCGCCCGTATTTTGCTGGGCGGGGCGCTGGGGATTGGGGCAGCGCCATCTCTGCTACTCACGGCCGCGTAAAGCTACGACATCGCGAAAGTGCGTGACGGCCGGCGGCGTCGAAAATACGACGTTGACGACGTCGAAGCGGGCTTTTTCCCAGGGGACATCGGCGTGACGGGCGTATTCGCGCGCGGCGCGGATCAGCCTGGATTGCTTTGCGCGGCCGATGGCGCGATCCGGCGCGCCGAATTCGTCGGTTTTGCGGGATTTCACCTCGACGAACACCAACCGGTCCGCTTCCCAGCCTACCAGGTCTACTTCCCCGGCACCTGAAGCCATGCGGTAATTCCGACCCACGATCAGGATGCCAGCGCGCTGCAAGAAGCGCTGGGCGATGTCTTCGCCGCAGCGGCCGAGGGCGTGGTCCTCGTTGAGGCGACGGCGGCGGGCGCGGTGACGAAGCAGGTCGGCGAATTGGTAAAGCCTGGCAAGCACGGTACGCCGAAGAAGTGCCTTCGGAGCGATCAGGATCTCAGAGATTTGTCGCGGCGCCGGCGAAAAGGGTGGAGGACGATGTGTGAGGTGCGGCGAAACTTTTTCGCAAAAGGGCGAAGTTGCGGCGAAGGAGGCGCCCCGGCGCGAGCGAAGCAAATGTCTTCAGAATACGACCGGCGTGAGGCGGCGGCGCTCCCGATAACCGGTATCTGAAACGCCGCCATGGCGCGGAAAAACTGAAAAGCGCGTGACTGCGCCTGGATCCTACTTCTTCTTTTTCGCTTGGGCTTTTCGCGCCGCCGGCGCCCTCTTGGCCGGGATGGCAGCGACAGGCCCACCCGAGGCCTGGCTACGATCGGCGCGCCGCTGACGGCGGCGCTGGAGGTGCTGGGTCCAGGCGGCCGTTCGGTTTTGAATATAGTCGCCGATGGCGTCGCTGGTGGATAGATCGGGCGGCGTGTGCTGGTCGTAACTGCCTTTATCGTTGCGCACCTCGAGATGGGCAACCTTGTTGGCGTGGATCTTTTCGATGAGGGACGGCTTCGACGCATTGGGATGCGTCGCTTGGGATGTGGGAGTCACGACGCCGTTCAGAGGATCGTCGGTACGGGGTGTAGCCAAGGTGAGGACATCGCCCAGGCTGGGCGCGGCCTTGTCGCGAGCGGTGAGGGGCGGCAAGCCCCAACGCGTCTGGATGGTCTTGAGCACGGAGGTATGATCGATGACCCCGGTTTTGGCGCGGAAGACGGTACCGGCGGCGATGCGCGGCGAAATAAGCAGCGCGGGAATGCGGACGCCGAAACGGGTGAAGTCGAAGCTAAACTCTCCCACCGAATCGTCAGGAGGGTTCGCGCCCCAGGGTGGCGGAACGTGGTCGTAGTTGCCACCGTGTTCGTCGTAGGTGATAAAGAGCAGCGTCTGGTTCCAGCCCGGACCCTGACGCACGGCATCGTACACGTCGCGAATTAGCTGCTCGCCCGCGGCCACATCGTAATTGGGGTGCTGGCTGTTGCCGGTGGCGCTGAAATCGGGCTCCAAAAACGAATACGCGGGAAGCGTGCCGGCGGCAGCGCGCGTTTGGAAATCGCGAAAATGGCCGAAGTGGCTCTCGTCGGCGGTTTTGGTGTCGGTGTAATCCAATCGGGTGAGCGGGTCGCGACTATAACCGAAAATCGCCCAGTCGAGGCTGTGGTCGGAGAGCAGGCCGAAAATACTCGGGCAGGTAAATACCTTGACGCTGTTATCGAGGTGCCCTTGCGAAGTGGCCGCGGCGGCGAAGGCGCGGTTGGGGATGGTCTGGGTGGGAGCGGAGGCGAACCATTGGTCGCACACTGCGAATCCCTTGGCCAGGCCGGACATGACCGGCAACATTTCGGGCGAGTACATACCCATGATGTCGGAGGGCACGGTATCGGGCAGCGAATCCTTGAAATGCTTAGCTTGATCGGAGGCGATGGCGGCGCGGAAGTTGATGACGAAGCCTTTGTTGGTAGGGGTGGCACCGGGCGCTGGATCGTCGGTGGAGAACAGTTGCGTGTTGGTGTTGAAGAAGCCCTCACCCGGGTCGGCGCCGGGCATCAGGTAGGGGTGCTTGGTGTTCTTGTCGATCTTGAACACCTGCACCGGGTTTCCGGCATCGTCGGGATTGGATTCGGTCCCAGTCAAGCCCGCATAGGGCTGCCCGCTCGCGGACTGGTTGTTGGGATACAGAAATCCCAGCATTTGATCGAAGGATCGGTTTTCCAGCATGAGCTGGACAATATGATTGATCGCGGAGAGTTGATTTGGCATTCCCGTTTCGTCCTCATGAAGGGTAATTTATACGGCCGTATGTATGCTTGCGAACGGATGACGAGGCAATATTCAACTCAATGAAATAAAGTAACGAGCAGTACAGCCGCTATTTTGAAGAAATGCCAGGTGGACTTTTATACACGTATTTGTAATGGACGGGGCTTGGGGCACGGCGCGCGGGTTGCGTAGGATAGAAACAGATGGACAACAGCCAGATTCTTACCGCAGCACTGGCCGCCGTGCCGACGATGCTCACAGTCCTGGTGGGCATCCTTGTGAATAACTCCCGATTGAGCGACACGAACACCCGCATCGACGACCTGCGCGCCCACATGGATACGCAGTTTAAGGTCGTCGATCGACGGTTCGATGAGATGCGCGATTTGTGGCGATCCGAGCTGTACCGCGTGGAGCAGGTGATCGACGCGCGATTGAAGCACCTGGAAGAACGCGGCTGAACTACTTGACGGCTTCGAATTCGAATTCCATCACTTTACCGCGCACCACGTAGCACAGATAATATTCCCAGAATTTCCGATAGCGCGGGAAACGATTCACGAAAAATTCAAATCCCAGCCAGCGCCATAAGGCCAGCAGCTTCACGCGCACCTTGACTTCGCGAAATCGGGCGGCGCTGTAATAGCCGAATCCGCCGTGGTTTTCGCCGAAGTAACGGAACGAAAAACTGTTCAGGTGCCAGCGATGCGTGGGATCGCAGAAGGAGCTGAAATCCGTGTAATGCGGCGTGGCGATGAAAAGGCGGCCGCCGGGCTGGAGGATGCGATGAAATTCCTCCATGGCGCGGATGACATCGGAGACGTGCTCAATGACGTGGATGGCGCGGAGCTCGGCGAAGGAGCTGTCGCGAAAAGGATACGGGAAACGGTCGAGATCGCAGAGCACGTCGGCGCGGGTGTTGGCGTTGCGGTCGACGCCGATCGAGCCGGGATATTTGTTGATGCCGCAGCCGACATCGAGAATGCGCCTTGCGGACGCCTGCGCGCGGCCCACGCCAGCGGTTAGAGACATTCCTCCAGCGTAGCTTCTAATATGTCCAGCGCGAAATCGGCCTGATCGCGCGTGATCACCAGCGGCGGACACAGGCGAATGGTGTTGCGTCCGGCGCCGAGGACCAGCAGCCCGCGCTCGAAGGCGAGCTCCTGGATGCGGTCGCGCAGTTCGGGCGCGCGAGTTTTGGCGTGCGGATCGCGGACCAGCTCGAATCCGATCATGAGGCCGAGGCCGCGCACGTCGCCGACGTGCGGGAAGCGCACGGGCCACTGGCGCATGCGATCGAGCATATGAGCGCCGATTCGGGCTGCATTCGCGATCAGCCCGGTCTCGAGCAATTCGATAGTGGCGAGCGCCGCCGCGACCGCCACGGGATTGCCGCCGAAAGTGGAGGCGTGGGCGCCGGGACCCCAGTTCATGATTTCAGCGCGGGCGATGGTGGCGCTGAGCGGGAGGCCGCTGGCGATGCCTTTGGCGCTGGTGAAGATATCGGGCGCGACGCCGAAGTGCTCCGACGCCCACATTTTGCCGGTGCGGCCCATGCCACACTGGACCTCGTCGAAGATCAGCAGGATGCCGTGGCGATCCGCCAGATGACGCAGTTCGTGCAAGAAGGACTGCGGGGATACGAGATAGCCGCCCTCGCCCTGGATGGGCTCGACCACGATGGCAGCCACTTCTTCAGCCGGGACGATGGTGCGAAACAGCTCGTCTTCGATGAAGCGCGCGCAGGAGACGCCGTGTTCCTCCGCACTCATACCTTCGGGGCGGCGGTAAGGATCGGGGAAATGCGCATGATACACGCCGGGAATCAGCGGTCCGAAGCCCTTGCGCTGAACCACCTTGCTTCCGGTGAGCGAGAGCGCGCCGAGCGTCCGGCCGTGGAACGCGCCCGTGAAGGCGATGAATTTGTCGCGGCCGGTGTGATAGCGCGCGAGCTTCATCGCGGCTTCCATGGCTTCAGTTCCGGAATTTCCGAAATAGACGCGGTGTGCGGCTCCGTTTGGACCAACCCCGCCGGGGGCGATGGCGGCCAGCTTTTCCGCCAATTGCACCATGTTTTCGTAATAAAAATCCGTGCCGGACATGTGGATCAAGCGCCGGGATTGCTCTTCGATGGCGTGAACCACCTTGGGATGGCAGTGGCCGGTGGAGGCGACGGCGATGCCCGCGTTGAAATCGAGGAAGCGGTTGCCGTCGACGTCCTCGACCATGGCGCCTGCGCCGCGCGCGGCCACCAACGGATAGCAGCGCGTATAGGACGGCGAGAGAACCGCCGCATCACGCCGGATAATTTCGCCGGCGCGGGGGCCGGGGAGCGGGGTCAGGATATGCGGAAGTTCGTTGTTCGCCAGATCGTTGTTCAGTAGGTCATCGTTCACCAGATTTGGGTTCCTCAAGTCTGGACGAACCATTTCTCTCGTGGGCATTGCAGTCTCCTTTTTCTACTGCGCTGATTGGGGATGGGCCGCGAAAAAGGAAACTAGTCGGAACCGAACAGGCTGGGGCGGGATGTGGCCGGTCGCGACATGATCTGCTCTTCTATCGTCATTTTAGCAACTTAATGCCCGGCCGGATTAAGAAAATGGTACTAGTCGCGTCTAACAGGCGGAAGGGGATCAAACCAACGTGAAGAAGACTCTTATCGCACTGATAATCGGCACTCTGGCCGGATTCGCGGCGCTGGCGCAGGATACGGCGAAAGGCCAGGCCAAGGACGCCGGGCAAGACATCAAGCAGGCCGGCAAGGACACCGGCAAAGCGGCAAAACACACGGCCAAGAGCGTTAAGAAAGGCACCAAGAAGGGTGTGAACAAAGCGGCGAGCAAGACGAAGAAAGGCGCCGCGAAGGTGCAAAACAAAACCGAAGACAAATGATCTTGGGCCCTGGCCCCTGGCGACCACCCGCCGGTTCACTGTTTTACAAAACTTAACAGCATCTCGGGCAACTGATCGCCGCGAGTGGAGTTTCACCTCCTTACGGGGTCAATATGAACGTACTTCGTTCGCGGCGAGCGAACCTCGCTTCCGCCGCCCATGGGTTAGTGTGTTCGTGAAGGCTGGGGTCTTTAGTTCGGTCTTGGGCTCGACCGCTCTTGCATTTCTCATCATTGCCGGGTTCGCTCAGCAAACCTGGGCGCAGAATACCGCTCCCCCGAATAATTCGCAGCAGGAAACTTCGACACCCGCAACGCCGACGGTCCAATCTCCCGGCCAAACTCCGAGAGTGTTGGGCGATGACTTCGACCGCGAATGGTCGTTTGAAGCGTTCTACTGGGCCAACTGGGCCCATCCCGATTTGAAGGGAGGCGCGGCGGCCACGGAGTACGAGACGCTCGATTTTCCCGGGCATAGCAACGGGATCCCAGGTTTTCAGGCTAACCTCGCCTTGAACCCGAACGACTATCTGCGTTTCTCTTATTTCCGGATGACCGGTTCCGGCACTACCACTTCGAGCCAGATTGTCTATCCGTACGGAGTCGAAATTCCGGCTGACGAATATGTCAGAGCCCAGTACCGGCTCGACGAGTTCAAGCTTTCGTTCGAGGATTTGCTGTGGCCCTTCCCCAAGCACAACGCGAAGCTCAGCTTCAAGTCGCTTTGGGAAGTGCAAGCGGCGCTGGTCCACTCCCGAATCGACGCGCCACAGGACCTCTCCACAACGGACGACTTCACCACGTACCCGTCAGCCATCGGCGAGCGCTACGTCTTCCTTCCCACCTTAGGCCTCGCCGTGCGCTACGTGGCTAGCAAGAACATTCATTTGGAGATCAGAACCTCCGGTTTCGGAATTCCGCACCATCCCGACATTCTCGATAGCCAGGCTTCGGCAGGCAGGTGGATCGGCCGCACCGAAGTTTCAATCGGCGCAAAGTTGTTCCATTTTAAGACCTCGCCGCAAAATGCCGAATATATCGGTGCTACCGTCTTCGGCGCCTTCCTCGGGGTCCGCTGGGGCGCGCCGAAGTAGGCGGGCGGGTTACAATTGAGTTTTCCCGCCGGCCATGGTGAAAGCGCTTCCAGATGTACTGGTTACGATTGTCGAGCAAAAGAAGATCGAACTGGAGGTTCGGGAATCAGGGATTGAGGAGCGCGCCGAGCGTTCGGTTTCTCAGCGGCGCGACTTCTTACGGGCACTGACCAACCGGACACCTGACAGCACGCCCGCCATCATCGCGGAAATCAAGAAAGCCTCGCCGAGCCGGGGCGTTCTGTCTGAGGACTTCGATCCGGCGGCGATCGCGCGGGAGTACGAGCGGGGTGGCGCGGCGGCACTGTCGGTACTGACGGACGAAAAACATTTCCAGGGAAGCTTGTCGGATCTGGGCGCGGCGCGTGCGGCGGTACGGCTGCCGGCGCTTAGGAAAGACTTCACCATCGATCCCTATCACGTTCATCAGGCAGCGGCTTATGGCGCCGATGCGATCCTGCTGATCGCGGCCATCCTGACCGAGCGCCAGATGCGCGATTTTCGCGAGCTGGCTGCGCGCCACGGCATGGCCGCGCTGGTGGAAGTACACGATGAAGACGAGCTCGCGGCCGCAGTGGCTTCGGGTGCGCGAATCATCGGCGTGAACAATCGCGATCTTCGGAACTTTGAAGTATCGCTTGAGACTTCGGTGCGGCTGGCGGCGAAGATTCCCGACGGCGTGGTGCGAGTGGCGGAGAGCGGCATTCATTCGGCGGCGGATGTGGCGCGGCTGCGCGCGGCCGGGTATCAAGCGTTCCTGGTGGGAGAGCATTTAATGAAGTCCGGCGATCCTGCGTCGGCGCTTGAGGCATTGCTCGGATGATGGTGAAAATTTGTGGGATTACCAATCGGGAAGATGCGCTGGCGGCAGTAGACGCCGGGGCTTCGGCCATTGGATTCAATTTCTATCGGCAAAGTCCTCGATACATTTCGCATACCGGTGCGGCAATGATCGGGGAGAAAATTCCAGCGAATGTGTGGAAGGTAGGGGTGTTCGTGAATGAGTCGCCCGAGACGATCGCGAGAATCATGATTGATGCAGGCCTCGATGTCGCGCAATTGCATGGGATATCGAGCGCCCGCGGCTTTCGAATCTGGCAGGCGATCTCGGCCGAGGATCCGCAGATGCTGGCGAGTGCGGAGGGCGTGGAGGCGGTGCTGATTGACTCGACCGACGGCGTGACAGGAGGAAGCGGGAACACGTGGGACTGGTCCAAGGCGCCGCACTTGAAGCAGAAGATCATCATCGCCGGTGGGCTGGATGCGGAGAACGTGCGCACGGCGATCGAGCAGGCGCGGCCGTGGGGCGTGGATGCATGCTCGCGGATCGAGAGGGCTCCCGGCCTAAAGGATCATGACAAAATGCGCAAGTTCATCACGGCAGCGCTGAACAGTTAAACCAACAGACGAATGAGCCAACAGCCAATAGCCAATAGCCAATCGCCAGACTCGCAGGGACATTTCGGTCCTTACGGGGGACGGTATGTGCCCGAAGTTTTGATGGCGCCGCTCGAGCAGCTCGAGCAGGCGTATCTGGAAGCGCGGCACGATCCGGCGTTTCAGGCTGAACTGAAAGATTTGCTCGCGAATTACGCCGGCCGTCCCACGCCGCTCTATCACGCCAAACGCCTGAGCGAGACGCACGGCGGGGCGAAGATCTACATCAAGCGCGAGGACCTGCTGCACACGGGCGCTCACAAGATCAACAACTGCCTGGGGCAGGCGCTGCTGGCCCGGCGCATGGGCAAGAAGCGGATTATCGCCGAGACGGGCGCGGGGCAGCACGGCGTCGCGACGGCAACCGTGTGCGCTCTCTTCGGCCTGGATTGCATCGTCTACATGGGTGAAGAGGACATGCGGCGGCAGCGGCTGAACGTATTCCGCATGCGGTTGCTGGGCGCCAAGGTGGTGGGCGTAAAGTCGGGCAGCCGGACGCTGAAGGACGCCATCAGCGAGGCCATGCGGGATTGGGTGACCAATGTGCATTCGACGCATTATTTGTTGGGGTCGGCGCTGGGCGCGCATCCCTATCCGATGATGGTGCGCGATTTTCACAGCGTGATCGGGGACGAGACGCGGCGGCAGATTCTGGAACGCGAGCAGCGGCTGCCGGATGCGATTTTCGCCTGCGTGGGCGGCGGCAGCAATGCGATCGGGATGTTTCATGCGTTCGTGGGCGATGCGGGCGTGCGATTGATCGGCGTGGAGGCCGGCGGGCGCGGTGCGGAACTCGGCGCGCACGCGGCGCGGTTTTCCGGAGGGTCGCCGGGTGTGCTGCACGGAGCGCATAGCTATCTGTTGCAGGACGCCGACGGGCAAGTGGCGCTGACGCACTCGATTTCGGCGGGCCTAGACTATGCGCTGGTTGGGCCGGAGCACGCGCTGCTGCACGATCAGAAGCGCGCCGAGTATACCTCGGTGACCGATCAGCAGGCGTTGGACGCCGCGCGGACACTGGCGCGAACCGAAGGGATCATTCCGGCGCTCGAATCGGCGCACGCGGTGGCGGAGGCGTTGCGGCGCGCGCCTGAGGCCAAGGCCGAATTATTCGTGATCAATCTTTCGGGGCGCGGCGACAAAGACACCGACATTTATCGCGAGAATCTGAAGGAGCTGGATGACCCGGATTAGCCGCCTGTTCGAGCGGCTGAAAACCGAGGGCCGTCCCGCCCTGATCGCTTACATCACGGCCGGCGATCCTACGCCCGCGGCCACGCCCGAACTGGTGGCGGCACTGGAACGCGGCGGCGCGGACTTGATCGAGCTGGGTGTTCCCTTCTCCGATCCGATCGCCGACGGTCCGGTGATCCAGCGCGCGAGCGAGCGGGCGCTGAAGGCGGGGACGAAGCTGGCGACCGTGCTCGAAATCGCGGCGCAGATTCGCACGCGGTCCGAAATTCCGCTGCTGCTGTTCACATATTTGAATCCTGTGTTGCGCTACGGGCTCGAAGCTTTGGCGCGCGCTGCGGTCGCGAGCGGCATCGATGGATGCCTACTGACGGATCTGAGCGTCGAGGAAGCGGAGCCATATATTCAGGTGATGCGGCAGGCCGGGCTCGATACGGTGTTTTTGGCCGCGCCTACCAGCAGCCGGCGCCGGCTGGAACTGGTGGCGAAATATTCGACCGGTTTCGTCTATTTGGTATCGCGCACGGGCGTGACGGGCGAGCGCGCGAGCCTTTCCGATAGCGTCGGACCTCTTGTCAGCGCCGTGCGCGCAGTCACAAAACTCCCGCTTGCGGTGGGATTCGGGATTTCGACCGCGGACCAGGTGCGCGCGGTGGGTGCGATGGCCGACGGCGTGGTGGTGGGCAGCGCATTCGAGCGGGCGATCGAAGAGAACGCCGGAAGCGGCGAACTGTGCGCCCGCGTGGAGGCTCTGGCCCGCGAACTGGCCAGTGGATTAAGATCGAAGAACGCCTCTGACTAACAAAACGATGACTCCGGGCATTGACAAGCTGGCACATTGCCGCAAGCGGATCGACGCGCTGGACTTGAAGATCGTGGACTTGCTGAACGAGCGGACCGAGATCGTGCACGAGATCGGCCGCATCAAGCGTCAATACGCGATGCCGGTCTACGAGCCGAAACGCGAGGATCAAGTGTTCGCGAACGTCACCGGCCACAATCCGGGCCCGATGACGGCCGATGCGCTCAAGCGCATTTTCGAGCGCATCATCGACGAGATGCGGACGATCCAGCAGGAGCGGCTGGCCAATCCCACAACACCGAGCGATTGATGGCGGCGAGATTCGGACGCCCGGCGAGCGTCATCGCGAGTTCGAATTCGTGGCGTAAAATCTGAACCACGCGCGCGACGCCTTCGGCGCCCGCGACGCAGAGGCCGTAGAGGTAAGGCCGTCCGATTCCAACCGCGGCGGCGCCGAGCGTCAGCGCTTTTAGCACGTCGGTCCCGCGGCGGATGCCGCCATCCACCAGCACCGGGAACGCGGCCGGCCACGCGCTCGGCAACGGAAGGTAAGCCATCGATGGCCGCAGGGACCGTATCGAGATTGCGCGCGCCCTGGTTGGACACGAAAGATTGCGCGCGCCCTGGTTGGACACGAACAGGTTGGACACGAAGATTCCGTCGACGCCTGCATGGACGGCGATCTCGGCATCGTCGGCGTCGAGGATGCTTTGAGCAGCACGGGCGTGGTAGCGAATGACAGCAGCCAATCGATGTCCTTCCAGGTGACAGTGGGGTCGAGGTAGTCCTTGCTCGGGAGATTCGGCAGCGGACCCTCGGGGAGTTGGCCTTTGAAGCGATACTCGCGATCGCGCGCGCCGTGCGAGGGTGAGTCGACGCTGACGCAGATGGCGCGGCATCCGGCGGATTCGGCGCGCTGGACCAAATCGCGCGTGAAGGCGCGGTCGCGCTATTCCAGCCGCCGGAGATTTCGTCGGCCGCGTCGCACAAAAGCGCGCCCATGTATGAGGGAGGATGCGGGAATGCGCGAGCCCGGCGAAGTCGGCGAGGGTCAGGAGACACTCGAGTTCGGCGCGGGGCATAAAAGGGCGGTGTAACGGTGCGCCGCGAGGGAGAGCTAAGATAAAGGCATCGATGAGTGACGTTCAGTTCTATCTCACGATTGGAATCCCGACACTTGCCATATTGATCGGGATGCTGATGAACGTTGTTCAATTCAGCGCGGTCAACGCTCGCCTAAACGGATTAGAGACGCGTGTCAACAGCCTCGAGACGCGCATCGACGCCCGGTTCAACAACGTCGACGCGCGATTCAACAATATGGAAGTCAAGTTCGATACCCTGATCGGAAAAGTGATCGAGCTCGACAATCGGGTCACGCGCATCGAAGCCAAGCTCGACCTGCGATAGCCCCGCCCAGCGCGCTCCCTGCGTGGTACAACGGTTTCAGTGGTGCGGTCCAAGGCAGTGCTAAGCCTGCAGTAGCGGAGTAAGCAACCAGCCGGCGAATTCATGTATAAAAAAATTGGGGACCCTGGAGGGTATCGAGATGGTCAACTGTCCAAACTGCGACGCTGTGATCGATGTAGACGAAGATGAGTTGGATGAAGGCGACACACTCACCTGCGAGGAGTGCGGCGCCGATTTGAGCGTCACCGGGTTGGATCCCCTGGAGCTCGAAACCGAGGAAGAAGAGGAAGAGGCCGAGGAAGAGGAAGAAGACATCGATTACGATGAGGACGAGGATGAGGATGAAGATGAAGAAGAGGCCGAGGATGAAGATTGGCACTAAACCCGTTCTGGCTGCTGTTTTGCTTCTCGCCTTCTGCCTCGCTCTCAGGGCGGCTTCAAAAAAGAAGCCGGCCGACGATACGTATGCGATTGTGAGCGGCACGGTGTTCGATCCAAGCGGGTATGCGCTTCCCGATGCGAACGCGAAACTGACGTTCGAGGCACCCGCCAAAACAAAGCCCCTGGAAGCAGTTTCGAGTTCTCGCGGCGAGTTCGTGTTTCGAGTTCCCCCAGGTCCGGCGCATTACACCGTGATGGTGAGCGCCAAGGGCTTCGAGTCCCAAAGCAAAACCGTCGAGGTGCAGGATCAGGAGCGGGTGGAAGTAACGTTCCAATTGGACAAGCAGTCCAAGTAGATATGAACACCATGCGCGCCCGGGCGGCTTACCTGCCTGTCGTTTGCTTGGCGGCGGTTTTGGCGTGCGGCGTTCTCCAGGCGCAGCGCGGGACCGGCGAAAGCACGGCTCGGACGGTGGAAGGCCGTGTGACCAACGCGGAAAACCAGCCCGTGGCGAACGCCGTGGTGCAGCTCAAGAACACCAAGACGCTGCAAATCCGATCCTTCATCACGCAGCAGGACGGGAATTATCATTTCGCCGGGCTGCAAACAGACGTCGAATATCAACTCAAAGCCGATCACGACGGCGCCAGCACGTCGTGGAAGACGCTGAGCGTGTTCAACAGCAAGAAGACGCCGGTGATCAATCTGAAGCTGAAGAAGTGAGGCGCGCGGGCCGCTCCCAGCGCGTCCGGTGTAATCGCTCCTCGCTAAAACCACCCGCTCCGGTAAGCAAACCACCAACTAAAAGCAAAAATCGGAATTGTCGCCCCCATTGCCCACCACAGCGGCAGAACGAAATCCGCTACCAGCCCCAGGGATGCAAAAGTGAGCCAGAAGATTTTCCGTTCCATGCGTCCAGTGTACAGCCTTCACAGAAGCCCATATGGAACCGGGCTGGACGCCATTTTTTGTCCTTATGCTCCTAGAATATAGTTATGCGACGCGTGCTCGCTTTCCTGTTCTCGCTCCCGCTGCTTGCTAGCGCTCCGGTAGCGCCGCTCCAATCGATTAATGAAGCCGGGTTCCAGAAGCTGGTGGAATCGCACAAAGGGAAAGTGGTTCTGTACGATTTCTGGGCCACCTGGTGCGCGCCTTGCCGCGCCGAAATGCCGCAACTGGCGGGCTTGGCGGACAAATTCCGTGCCCGCGGCTTCGAAGTGGTGACCATTTCGGCTGACGACCCAGAACACAAGGCGGCGGCGGAGAAATTCATCCAGATGTTCCGCGTGGAAGGCCCGGCGTATCAGAAGCAGGCCGACGACGACGACCGTTTCATGAGCGCCATCGACGCGAAATGGAACGGCGCGCTGCCCGCGCTGTTCTTGTACGACAAGTCCGGGCACAAGGTGCGCTCGTTTATCGGCGAGACGGAGATGCCGCGGCTCGAAGCGGCCATCCGCAGGCTGCTTTGATACGCCTGCCGGCTCAGCGCGGGCCTTCGTAAGTGAAGACATGCCTGCCGGTCCGGTCGATGTAGGCGTATCGATCCACGCCGTCTTTGGAAATCAGCTCAACGTGCGCCACTCCCTTAAAGAAGGGGCTGGCAATTGCGAATTCTTCGTGAAACGCCGGACGGCCGGTGCGGTCGATGTACCAGTAGTGGTCGTCGCCATCGCCGACCACCGCGAGTCCATCGCTGAAGCTGCCGGCGTACCCAAACTGCGGCAGCACCACTAAATGGCCCAGCTTATCGATGTAGCCGAAGGCATCATCCAGCCAGACGGGCGCAAGGCCCGAAGAAAACGCGCCCACGCCATCGAAGGCCGGCTGAATCACCACCGCGCCGGAGGTGTCGATGAAGCCCCAAACCATCCCGATCTTGACCGCAGCAAGGCCTTCGGAGAATTCTCGGGCGTCATCGAACCGCTGCTTGGTAATGATTCGGCCGGTCTTATCGATGAACGTAAACTTGCAGAGGCCCAGTTGGCCAGAAAGATCCCGACCCACCTTTTCGAATTCCGCGCAGCCCCCCTCGGGAAGGTATTCGCAAGGGCCGTCGGTGACTACTCGCGCGAAGCCTTCGTGAAAATCCTCGCCTTCGAGGAGCCGCGTCTGGATCACGAATTCGCCGGAATGATCGATATAACCGGTCCGCCCTTTAGTGTCGATACGGGCCAGCCCGTCGGAGAAAGAATACGCCTCGCCATCCGGATAGCTTGGAAACCGCGGCGGGATCACGAATTTTCCCGACATATCGATGTAGCCCCAAAGCTTCTCGTCCTTCTTCATGGCGGCCGCGACACCTTCTGAAAAATCGTCACCGCTGCGAAGGCCTTCAATGACGACCCTTCCGGTTCTGTCAATATATCGGGCGTCCTCGAGCCCGGCCCTCAGGAGCCCATTGTGAAACTCGCCGCCGGCGTTCCCGTATCCATCGAGCGAAGGAGAAATGATCACGTGACCCTTAGCATCGATGTAACCCGCGTTTCCGTTCTGAACGAAGCGGAACAGCGCATCGGCCGACTGGTCCCGAGGAATCCAGATGTCGTAATCACTTTCGCAGGCAATAGCCACGGTGCCCGCTAGGGTCAGCAGGAGCCACTTTCGATAGTCCGCCATGGTCATTAGATCGGCATCGCCGCGTGCGACCTGCAGCCAATCCCGGCAAGCGCACGCGAGCCACCGGCCAATC
>JASHQT010000110.1 GCA_030039005.1 Bryobacteraceae bacterium | reverse complement strand
AAGATCGCGCAGATCGCGCAACGCTTTGGCGCCGACGACCTGGACGGCACCGTGGTAGAAGAGAAGATCTATCACGAAGCCGGCGCCACCACCAGCCAAAGCCTGCGCCGCGGCGAGCTGCTGCGCCTGATCCGCGAAGCCGGCCGCGAGCCCATGGAACGCGACACGCTCTACCGCCCGGTGACTCGCACCGAAACCGCCTTCACAGTCCTGGTCTGAGCCGCGCGCGTGAGCAAGCGGATTCCCTAATCCCCACCGGTTAGTACAACCCGCCGGTACCCAAAGTACAAATTACCTCCTTGTTTTGGACCTTCCCGGCCGATATGTTGGAAGCATGAAGAGGGTCTTCATGGCGCTGGGAATCGCTCTTGCGATCGCATCGGTTTCCCAGGCGGCAGATGGGACCGCCGAAAGCAGCCGCCCCGGCCAATTCCGCATTGATGCGAACGTCGTCCTGATCAACGCCACCGTCCTCGGCCCGCATGACCGTCCCATCCTCGGACTTACTCGCGACCGCTTCCGCGTCTTCGAAGACAACTCGGAACAAAGCATCGCTTATTTTTCCCAAGAGGAAGTGCCCCTTTCTCTCGCCGTCATCTTCGACGCCAGCGGCAGCATGGAGGGCAAACTGCCGGCGATGCGCGACGTTGTAGGCGCGCTTCTCGCCAAGGGCAATCCGGGCGACGAATTCGCACTGATCACCTTTTCCGACCAGCCGCAGGTGGCCATGGGTTGGACTTCGAATCCGGCCGAGATCCAAAACCGGCTGCTCGACTTTTCCGCGCACGGCGAAACCTCCCTGCTGGATGCCATCCGAACCGGCTTGAGCGCCATGAAGCAGGCGAAAAACGCACACCGGGCGATGCTCATTCTCTCCGATGGCGGCGACAATCACAGCCGTTTCAGCGAGCGCGAGATCCTGCACTCGCTCGAAGAAGCCGATGTGCAGATTTACGCCATCGATAGCGCCGAATCCTGGAGCTTGCGCACTCGCGCGCCCGAGGAGCTTATGGGGCCGGACTTGCTCGAACGCATCTCCGATCGCGCCGGCGGCCGTTACTTCCAAGCCGATAGCCGGCGAGAGCTGAACCAGGCCGCGGAACAGATCTCTCGTGAGCTGCGCTCGCAGTACGTCATCGGCTATGTGCCCCCGAGCAGCGGCAAGACCAGCGCCAGCGACGGCCGCTTCCATCACGTCCGCGTGCAAGTGAAGCGCGATTCCGGTGCGCCCAAACTGAACGTGTTCTGGCGCAAGGGTTATCGCGCCGCGAACGAGTGAAGCGTCAGAAAATCTGCGCCACGTAAAAATAAGGATACAGAAAAGCCTGGTCCTTCCCAGCCTGCTTCAGGTACTGGCCCGGAAACAAAACGCCCAGCCCGAAACCGGCGGTGGTGTTCTTGGCCAACTTCGCGGTGGCCATGGTTTCCACGCCTTCTCCGATATGCGCACTCGTGGCCGACGGGTCGAAGACGATGCGCGTGCCATATGCGTTGTAGAACCCGTCATGGACGTTCGCGAGCCAGAAATCCCGTGCGTTCAGCTTGATTTTCAAATTCTTGCTCGGCGCCACTTCCACTCCGGCGCGCAGATCCTTGAGATTCTTCCAGTCGAACAGCCCGGTTAGACTGTTCATGGGATAGTTGTAGCCGAACATGTTGTCGAAATCCTCGCGCGTGCCGTTCTTTTTGCCGTTGTCGCCGGAAGCGAATTCGTAATCGGCGCTCAAGCGCGGCTTCCAGCCCGAAGACGTAATTACCCATCCGGCGCCGGCCAGCATTCCGTTGGCATCCAGACGATCGTTCGAGTAGCCGCCGAATTCATGCAGCGGCTCGATATTGTAATCCAGACCGTGCGCAAGCTGGCCTGCGATCCGCAAGCCCAAAGCCAGCGTATCCGCATTTCCCAACTGCTCCTCCTTGCTCTTGACGTTGTCGGAGGTGTGTGCGATCAGGTACGGTTCCACTGAGGCGCCCGGCAGCAGGTGCGCAAAAGTATTGTAGTCGGCATAGATATGATCGCCCGGCCGGTGCTCATCGGGTGCGTCGGGATTCACCAGAATCACCGACCCAGCCACGAACTGGCTTTTGAAGTATTTCGTCGCATACGTTCCGTTGATCACATCGAAGTTTCTGGCTGTGTAGGCCCACCAATCGTCGGCCGCGGCAAGCAAGTGCCCTGAGCCGATCACCATGTTCTGACGGCCCACTTCGACGAACACACCTTCGCCTTCCGGCTGGCCGATCGCCACCCAGGCCTGGTGCAGATCGAATGGATTCGAGAACGCATTCGATGGCGTGGTCCCATAAAACAACGGCCGCACATCCTGGGCCTGCGCGAAAAAACGCAGCCAGGAGGAAGGCTCATAGCTGAGGCCCAGCCGGATCTGGCTGACCACGTAAGAATCCGCCGGCGTCACGCTGAACGGTCCGTCCGTAGCCTCCCAGCGTTCGCGAATCGAACCGCTGAGATGAAACGTGCGTTGCCAGTAATTGCCTTCGGAAGTGTCCTCATTTTTTTGATCCTGATGCTTTGGATCTGGGTTGGAAACAGAGGATGCGGCAGCCGGCGGGGGTGTCTGCGTCTGTCCCAAGAGATCCAGGGGACGCCCACCCGCGAGCGCTACCGCAAATAGCGCGGGAAGGAAGCAATATTTCATTTGCTTCCCTCTTCGGCGAAAACCGTCGAAGTAATAGCAGCCCACGGAGCGCGGGCGCACCCCAATACGGGAAGGAAAAGCTGAGTTCGCCCGCGCCCTCGTTGCGGGCGGCTTAAGGAGAAGCGCAAAGGGTGCGGCGCGCACCACAAAACGGACCAGGAGCGCTTCGCGCCGCGCTCCGTTTTGCGCGAGTTCTTAGTTCTTAGAAGCTTACTGCTTCAGGAATTGCACGGCGTCCTCTTTGCCCATGTAGCGCTCCAGCACGCGCGCGTCGGTCTTGCGCAAGTCCACCACAATCAGGCCATCCAACGCATTGGCAAATCGCCGGTCGACATGGAACGCCACCAGCTCGCCGCCGAGCTTCAGATATTGCTTCAGCAACACCGGCACACCTTTGCGATCCATCTCCACGTCGGCGATCAAGGCCGAAAGTTCTTCGATGTCCCACACCGTCGCGCCCATCAGTTCGTCGGCCAACTTCGATCCTTGCAGCCGGAACGGATTGCGCGCCCGCACCAGCGGCGACAATTCGCCCGATTTCCGGTAGGCGCTTAGGAATTTCACCATCAGGTTTCGCGACGCCGCCGTATACCCGTTGCTGATGCTCACCGGCCCGAACAGCAACTTGTACCGCGGATTCCGCAGCAGGAACTGCCCGATCCCTTTCCACAACAGCAGCAGCGGCGCGTAGCTTTTCTGATATTCCGGGCGCACGAACGAGCGGCCCAATTCGAGCGCCGGGCTGATGCGGTCCAGAAACGAGCGCTTCCAGCGAAACAAGCGGCTGGTATAAAAACCCGCCGGCCCGAAACGCGCCAGGATCTCCTCCGACGGTCCTAGCCGGTAGGCGCCCGCGATTTCCTTCGCCTGCCGGCTCCAAACAAACAGGTGCCAGTAATGCTCGTCGAACCGGTCCAGATCGATCGGCTTTCCCGTGCCCTCGCCCACTTCGCGGAAAGTCACTTCCCGCAGCCGCCCGATTTCGTGCAAAACATTGGGGATCTCTTCTGATTTGGCCAGCAGCACCCAGTAATCGTCGGTCTCCACCAGCGTGCGATCCTTGGGCAGCTTGGCTACTTCCCCGGCCAGCAACTCTTCCAGTACGTTCGCCGCTGGCGGGTCGGCAATCGCGGCCTGCGCTCGCTTCGGAGCCTCCCGATTTTGCAGCAGATACGTCCGGTGCCGCAGATACCGGATCAGCGCGACATCGTCCTGATACGCGCGAATCTTGGCCGGCGCGATCGGGCTTCCGATCCGCACTTCGATCGCGCGATTGTTCTTGTTGAAAAATTCATGCGGCAGCAGCGCCGTGCGCATGCGCGGATGCAGGAATCCGAGCACCTGAAACAGCGCACTGTTGGCGCCCAGAAAATAGATAGGCAGCACCGACGCGCCCGTGATCCGGACCAGGCGCGCCACACTGCGGTTCCATTCCGGATCCACGATGGCGCGTTCCTTCAGATTCAAGTGCGACACTTCTCCCGCCGGAAACACCGCCAGCATTCCGCCTTGCTTCAGCCAGCCGATCGCGTCCTTCAACCCCTTGCGATTCGCGACTGCGGCGCGTTCGCCCCCGAACGGATCCACGAAGATGCACAGATCCTGTGCGCCGGGAACATTCACCAGCAGATGGTTGGCCAGGAACTTCACGTCCGGCCGGACCGCGGGAAGCAGCGCCGCAAGAATCGCGCCCTCGATCAATCCAAAGGGATGATTGGCTACCGCCACCACCGGGCCCTGTTTGGGAATCAGCGCCAGGTCGCGTTCGGATACCCGCGGCAGGACGTTCAACAACGCCAGCGAGCGCTCGGCGATCGGCCGCGGCTCCACGCCGGGAACATCTTCATAAAAACGGTCGAACTGATCCAGCCGCAGCAGCTTTTCGATCGCGCCTTCCACCGGCGCGGGCAGCTTCTTTTCTCCGAGTAACGTGGCGAGCGCGCCCCGCATTCAAAAACATAACAGCACTGAAATGTGAAACCGTGATTACTGCCCGGTTACGGTTTCACTTACCCGAAAGAACCTTGGCGCCCCTTATCCCCGCGCGCCGGACTTTGAGTATAATCGAGCTACATGAAAGCCCTAGTCACAAGCCTTCTTATGTCTTCTCTCCTGATGGCGCAGGCGCCCGCCTCCAAAAGCGCGGCCAGCAAGGGCGCGGCGCACCCCGCTGCCGCCCGCCCATCTTTGACGAACCCGGCCTCATTGCGCGCCAAAGCCCCCGAGCTGTTCAAAGTGGAATTTACGACTACCAAGGGCGACATCATCGCCGAAGTGCACCGCGACTGGGCGCCTCTGGGCGCCGACCGGTTTTACAACCTCGTCAAGAACGGCTTCTTCAACAACGCCGCGTTCTTCCGCGTCGTCCCCAATTTCGTCGTGCAGTTTGGACTGAATGCCAATCCCGCCGTCAACAAGGCCTGGGAGAACGCCACCATCAAGGACGATCCCGTGAAGCAAAGCAATACGCGCGGAATGCTGGTATTCGCGACAGCTGGTCCGAACACGCGCACCACGCAGCTTTTCATCAACCTCAACGACAGAAACAAATACCTGGACCCCATGGGTTTCGCTCCCTTCGGCACGGTGACTCAGGGCATGGACGTGGTGGACATGATCTACGCCGGTTACGGGGAGCGTCCGCAGCAGGACCTGATCACCAATCAGGGCGATGCCTACCTGGTGAAGAACTTCCCCATGATCGACAAGGTCAAAGTCGCGAAAGTGCTTCCGGCCGAACCTGCCGCGGCCGCACCCGAAGACAAAAAGTAACCGAGCCGCGGCCCTGCTGAGCCGCGATCGAGAGAGCGGTTATTTGGGATTCTCCAGCGGAATATCGAAATAAAGGATATCCTGCCCGGTCGCCGCGATCTTGATCCCGCTCAGGTAAAACCGCGTACCCGGCTTGTGCGCGGTCTGGAAATAGAAAAATCCGTTGGCCGATTCGTGCGGCGGAATCAGCTTGGCTGCAAACGCCCGCCCATCGATCTCCCACTCATCCAGCGGGCTTTTGTGATTGTGATGGATCGGGATCGGCCTCGCTACCGGCACGTCCGGCCGTACCGCGCCATACAGCGTCTTCACCTCCTCGGCGGGCGTGGCATCCAAGTTGCGGCCGTCGGCGCTCGTATATTGCGCTTCCAGATGATCTAGCTTGAGAGCCTGGTCCGTGTCATTCTGGATAATGACGAGAATCGGCAAAACGCCGTACTGATTGGGGTTCAATTTCCCGAATGCCGTGTGAGCCAGTTCTTCGGTATCGTATACCGCCGCCGCCACGGT
>JASHQT010000109.1 GCA_030039005.1 Bryobacteraceae bacterium | reverse complement strand
TTGTCCATCCCTCGGAATCAGGTGAACTCGGAGTCACCGAACACGGAGCGGATGAGGATATCCGGCAAGGGTGGATGGTGACCCACACCGGATCGGGCAAGGGATTCGGTCTCACGCTGAGTTTCAAACGTGCCGCTGATGCACTACTAGTGGCCGCCACGTTCGGTGTGGATTGGCGGCAGGACGCGGATGCGCTCAAATCCAACCCGGAGTTCCGCCGGGCAGGATACACCGTTCAGGCGGCATTCTCCATCGGATCTGAGAAGGAAACGGCCAAACAGCGGTTGGCGGAGTTGGAGCGTGCGGCATGATCTACACGACACGCGAGAATGCTCGAATCGCTCCTACCATTGCGACGGCGGAGCCTCAGCAGTACGTCTATGGCCGCTACCATGCCCGAATCCTTCCAGACGGCTCTATCGACTATTACCGGGAGGTTCTGACGCCGGATCAGGGGGAACTCATCGGCAGGGAATACCCCAACGCCGATTACTGTTGGGTCAACGTCCGGCGGGCGGCACGGATGGCCGGAATGACACACGATGAGATCTGTCAGGTGGAACAGTCGGCATCGCCTCTGATCTTCAACGATGCTTACATTACCGCCCACCTCGCCGAATTGGAAGGTGTGGCATGAATCCCGCATTGAACGATTTGGTGCCGACGGCAGGGGAGGCGGACATTGTTCCGCTTCCCTCGACCGAGCTGGCCAGGGAATTTG
Organism: Bryobacteraceae bacterium; assembly: GCA_030039005.1. The sequence goes on along the minus strand of JASHQT010000109.1, from coordinate 7,425 downwards.
CCCGCCGGAGTAAGGCTGAAAATACCATCCGTGGGTATCGTTGCGATTGGAGGGAGTTTTGCGGGTGGTGTGATGCGTTAGGAACGAGTCCACTGCCAGCATCCCCCGATGCCGTGGCATCCTACCTGGCCAATTGTGCCGAACGGCTGAAGGTCGGGAGCATCCAGCGGCGGATGAATGCCATTGCAGAAGCTCACAAAGCCGTGGGTGTGGATTCACCGACCCATCACGCAATGGTGGCGAACACGATGAAAGGTATTCGCCGGACACTGGGGATTAGCAGCGGTACAGAAGGCTCCCACGCTCACCGATGATATTCGGGCGATGGTGGACGCCACAGACGTGTGTCTGATCGGCATCCGTGATCGAGCCTTGGTGCTGTTGGGATTCGCTGGAGCGTTCCGGCGATCCGAACTCGTGGCGTTGGACGTGGAGGATTGTTCGTTCGGCAAAGATGGCCTTACCGTCGTGCTACGCCGTAGCAAAACGGACCAGGACGGCGTTGGCCGGAAGGTCGGAATTCCGTATAGAGCCAATCCTGAGACATGTCCAGTCCGCACGGCTCAAGAGTGGATTGAGCAGGCCGCGCTATCGAGCGGCGGACTATTCCGGGCGATCAATAGGCATGGGCAGGTGCAAGCGGGGCGGTTGAGCGGCATCGACGTGGCCCGTGTGGTGAAGAAACTGGCCCAACGTGCCGGACTCGATCCCACGCGTTTTGCCGGACCTTCTTCCGTGCCGGTCACGCCACATCCGCTGCAATTGCTGGGGCGTCTGAGCGGTCGATCATGAACCAAACCGGGCATAGGTCCGTAGAGATGGTCCGGCGGTACATTCGGGACGGAAGTTTGTTTCGGGAGAATAGTGCGGGGAAATTGGGCTTGTAGCTCTGCCTCTTGGCGATAGCGGCGGTTTTACTGTCGGGCAAACCTGCGCCAAAATGATCGTGCCAACGCCACACCTGCGAGAAGCACGCACGTCACTAGCAGTGGCGAAGGTTCGGGTGTACTGATGGCATCAACAGCATCGATGGTGTACGTCGATCCTGGAGTGTCCAGCGAGAGAAAGACATTTACGATATTCACGTCACCCAGGTTTCCTCCGCTTCCCAAAACATCGGTCGGAGTCCCTGTCAGCGGAAGGAGCACGTCCTGATAGCTAGAGCTTCCCGAGAATGTCGCGCTGTAGTTATCACCGTTGCAGGTGCTGGAGCCACTTGTAATGGAAGTACACAAACCGGCGGTGAGGGTTCCTCCCGAATCCGATTGGATCTGCACCAGTATCGAATCGCCGACCAAGTTCAGGTTCAAATCATCTGTCGAGAGGTTGCCCCAAGTCATTCCTTCGAACGCATCGATCCCGGCTCCGAAGGTTCCGGTGATCGCGCCAGCCGGTGGATTGGAGTTCATTGTACTTACCGAACTGCCGGTGCCATCGGAACTGAGGATAATAATGTAATCCTCGCGAACCCCGCCGATGGAAACTGGACACGCGATGACATTATCATTGAAGCCGGTTGCTCCGGTCAGGCTAACGCTATCCGGGCAACTGAAGTTGTCAATGACGACGGTGGACCCGTAGGCCGACAGAGCCGCTACGAGAAAAGTCGCCAACAAAAATCCGGTGCGTAATCTCATGAAACCTCCGGCGCTTGGAATGGTTTCAGACATTCTACAAGAAGTACCGGCGAGAGAGGCCGCGCTTTTGGGGCGACAAACTCACGGTTTCGTACTGCTGGTACCAGAAGCAGATTGCCCTAAAGGGCAGCTCTGGAGTCCAAAGTGTTTCGATGTCGCGACGGGAGCTTGCTCCGCGAGAACTCGGCGGGGAAGTTGGGGTTGTAATCGCTGTAAACTTTCCGGGCCGCCAAACCTCAGTGACCGATCCCTGAATCCGCATGTATCGCTGCGAGCCTAATCGGGGTGAGGTGCGGTTATTTCCGTCCGTGCGGACGTACGAAACTCATAGCGTTCTATACGGATCGCAGCTTGAATCTCCCCGCCGCTTCCCGCGCGAACGACTTCACCAATGACCACAAGTTTCAATCCGGCTCGCTCGTTTAGCTTGACTGGCCATTGCACCTGCACCTCCACTTTTCGTCCAGGAGCCAAAACGCGATCAGTAACGAACAACATACCGCCACTGCTCATGTTCACGGTTTTGCCGTGTCCAATTTCCCAAGTGCCTTGACCCAAGATGCGATATTGGAGCACACACGATATCGGGAAGCGCCGAGCTGAGCGGCGATCTTCGTGGCCGGGTTCGCGATTCCGTGGCAACACATCACAATTCTTGCCTTCGCACTTGGCGGGCCCATGAACCATGTGTACTGGGACCGTATGACTCTTGTACTGAGAAGGTCACGGTGTTCTGAAACACCCCGGTCCTCCAACCTGTGTAGGCGTCGAAAACTGTGCCCATTTTTGTGCCCCCTCCCTGCATAGATGGGGTGTTATCGGCTTCTACGGGAAGTTTCTAAACTACTGATAACGCTCTAAGTAGCACTGGGTCGAAATTGGTCGAAAATGGGACGGGCAGATTTTAAGTCCCTTGCGTCTGCCGATTTCGCCACCCGGGCATGTTGATTCTAAGCAATTTCTTCTAGCGGTTCTGCCGGGTCCTCCTGCACTGTGCCCGCTTTTGTGCCCCCCTCTTGCACTTTGGCCGCGTTAAGAGCCTCCAGGCGGCTTACAGCATTCTCCGTTGATTCCGAGGAGGGATGAACTATACCGCTGCGAGACAGTGATGGTGCTGTGGCCCATGAGTCTCATTATAGTGAAGGCGTCGGCCCCAGCTTCGCCTAACCGTGTTCCGAACGTGTGGCGAAGGGAATGAAACACAAAGTCCTTCGGAAGGTTTAGGGATTCCCTCACTGCGGCGTGTTGTTGATTAAGCCAAGTTTGGTAAAGTTGCGATTCATCTGGCTTATGGAAGACGTAGCCGTCCTTCACGGGAGATTGGGCCTTGAAAATCTCTGCGGCCCGGTCCGTCAGGGGAACGTGCCATGTAGTTGAATTCTTCGCGTTCTTCGCCTGAACCGTTAGGTTGACTTCGATACTCTGAACTGGGATCTTCCGCACTTTCGGTGCAGCTCATGGGGCCATGGCCCGGTACGGCAGCACTCGTGCGCGGAGTAGCTGGAATCCGGCGCGTCCATACATTTGGCGCTTGATGGCCTTTAGCCGGTTGATCTGTCCTTCGGTCTGGCCATTGCTCCAGGGAGTTTCCACAGCCGCGAGGACTGCCTGAAAGTCTTTCCTTAGGCCATAGGCAAATCGAATGAGCGGACCGATACCGGATTGCGCCGCAACACGAACCCAGTGCACCATGCCATCTCGGTCCTTGCTGGCAATGGCATCCCGAAAATCCAATGCGAGCACCCGCAGGGATTGGAATGTCGGACAGTTCGCCGCGACCCGCTCCAACAAGATCTTCTGTTGGTCCGAAAGCTGTTCTGAGGGTTTGCAGGCTAATATAGCGGCATGTTTCGGTGCGACGTGGTCTGGTTTCTTTCTGGGCGGCGTGGAATCCGATTTATGCCGCCAACCAGCGACGTGATGGGAAACCATCTGGCGACAACCGCGATACCCCTGAGCCCGGATCTCCTGAAACTATCGCGTGGCCTTGTGGCAACCTTCTTTCCAGCGCCGCTGTAGATAGTCGTGAAAGTCCCGTACATGGCTTTTCCTTCCAACCGGCGGCTTGCGTTCGGGAAATCGACCGGCTCGCAGCCAGCGTCTCACGGTCTTACGCTGAATGCCCAGTTCGGTGCTGATGGCGCGCTGCGTATAGCCGCGTTGATGAAGCTCGACCACGCGCTGATAACCTTGCAGTCGGCGATCGCGGCGCTGCTGTTTTTGTCGTTCCGCGACCGTGGGAGGCCCTTGCTGTTCTGGCGGCGCCGGGATTGCCACCGAAGCGACCGGCGCCTCGCAGGGAAGCTGAAGTTCAGCGCTTCGTTCCTCCAGAGCCCGTTCGACTGCCGACGACAGGTTCATGATCAAGTGAAATCGATCCGCGACCTGAAACGCCCGCTAGTCGATTCAGTAGCCGGCTGCCGGCGAGTCCACCCGCCGTATAACCGATCAGCCGGACGATTTCACCAAGCCGAACGGTCCAGCGCGCACGCGACCGCGCCACCCCCGGCATCGGTTCAGCGAACACCTTTCTGGCGCACTCCCGGTTGTGGCAGCGGAAACGCCGGGCCTTCAGTCGAATCTCGACTTCGCAACCTTGCCAGGGAAGATCTTTCAAACGGCGCTGGTAGGTACTATGGCGGCTGCGAGAGGTCTTGCCACAGGCCGAGCAGCAAGGAAAGCCCTGAACGTGAACGGTCAGCAGGAAACGACCGTCCACGCGCTCGACACTATCGAGAATCAACGATGGGCATGGCAAGACAACTTGTGAATGGCTCGGGGGAGGTGCCATTGCAAGTCGAGCATAAAACAAGAAGCAATAGAAATGTCTTGGACCATTTTGGCCGCGCTAGCCTGCACACGCACTCTCGCGAAGACGCGGAACGGCTGGAAGCCACAGCGAAACGCTATCGCGTCAAGGTATCTAAGATTGCCGAATCGGTCGGCGCTGAGTTCTCCGCGCGCCAGAAGAAACGCGAGGATCGACGCGCCGCAGGCGCCAACGCACCCGCACCGAAAGACAAGCGAAGCGCGCTTAGCCGACCCGAGCCCGCCCTCGATCTGGCGGGCTTCTCTTCACATGGTTGAACAACATGAGGATCCATCAAGAAAACATTGGACTCGGGCGCGATTTCGCATCTACTCTCGATGTCACGAACGGCCAAAGCGAAAGAACTCTAGGTTGAAAAACGAGTTGCCGAAATCGCCGAAACTCCGCCTTACCCCCTCTCTTTTTAGGGCTTGCATTATAAACTGCTCGGAACGCTTCACCTAGCATCCTCACGCGCCTCAACAGCTCCCTCACGGAAGATGTTGGTGACTGTGCTGGAAGGCCCACGCGATCACTTGCGTAGTCGGGGAGCGCAGTCACCGCGGCTCGCCAACAGCCATCAATTCAGTCAACACCTTCGGGCGGTGGCTCCATCCGCCCATGCCGTCCGTCGCGTTGGGGCAGGTGCGGGAGCGACCCCGGTTTTCGTGGCAGTGATCCGCCACAATACCTCCTTCGCTCGCGGGCTCTCGCTCATGGGTCGCTCCCGCACCTGCCCGGTTCTTCTATGACGAATCGCAATGCGATTCGCAGGTTAGTAAGTTCGCTCTCTCAGGAGTAGATCCATGCCAACCGGTGATCCCGAAACGACCTAAGAAGAAACGCGAGAAGATCACGATCAAGCTCGATCGCGATGTTTTGCAAAATCTCGAACACTATTGCCGCTACTTGGAATCGAGCCGCGACTACATGATTAACCAATGCCTGGTCTTCATCTTTCGTAAGGATCGACCGTTCTCAGAGTGGTTATCGGCCCAAGGGATCGCAGTGTCGCGACCCCGCTCCTTGTCTTTTCGATGATGTTTTCGCTGATGTACATCTTTATCGTCCGGCCCCGCGAAACCAATGCACTTCAACCGTTGCCAGACTATCCAGAACTCGCCACCCGCGACAGTCTTCTTCTAGCGATCGGCGAGCTTCATCATCCCAAGCGCCCGGAGCCGGCCGAGGAGCCGCGCTGGCTCACGACTCCCGACCGTGCACTCTACATCGGAATCGCAATCTTCGGTGCAATCGGTCCCGGCAAGACGAGTGGTTGCATCTGCCCATTCACCGAGCAGATCCTCGCGTAGGGAGCATCAGACTCGGAAAGACGCCCTGCCGCCCTCGTGCTTGAAGTGAAAGGTGACTTCTGCCATTAGGTGCAAGAGATCTTAGAGAATCATGGCCGTAACCAGGATTATTTGGAAGTTAGCCTCCAGTCGCCTACCGCTACAATCCCCTGCACAATGACCTCGAAGCCTACGCTCTCGCTTACGGCATCGCCAGCCTGCTGAACAACCCCTTCGGGCGCGGGAGTGAGCCCTTCTGGCAGCAGGCCTACACCAACCTGGTCAAGTTCATCATCCTCCTGCATAAGGTCACCTATGACTACGTCACCCTATTCGACGTGTACGAGTGCGCCATCAACCCCGAGAAGTTGGACATGAGGATTAAAGAAAGCGAGCGGATGTATCAGACCGAAGAGTACATTCTGCTGACGGACGGCGACTACATGGGGCACCACCGAGAGCTGAGCCGGTTCCCGTTCCAGCGTCACAGCGCAACCGGCGAAATGAAGGCACCCATGTCGGCTGACTTGCTCCGGCACCTCGATCAGAATCGTATTCCATATTCACTGGTCATCGAGACGGGCGGAAACCCTGCCACTACGTCTATCCAGGAGCGCAAGCGCGCCCAGCTCGAAGCAGTCAAGCGATGGTTCTACCACGATTGGCGTCGCATCGAGCCGAAGCTGAGAACTTCCATCGTCGAAGGCATTTCAGTTTTCCTGTCATTGTTTGATGACGATCCCTCGGTGAAATCCACGTTCTGTCCACCCAAAGAATGCTACAACGCCGAGCTGAACCATGATGGACGATTCGGGGCTCCGCTTCCGCCGTTCGCACAGCTGCTCGAACAGGGCAAGGTCTGCGCTGTGAATTTCCCGGTTGCCATGAATCCTGGCCTTGCCCGCACCATCAGCACTCTGATGAAGCAGGACTTTCAGCGAGCGGTCTTGAACCGCATTCCAAGCATGGAGTTGGACCTAAACCGCCATTGGCGGGACATATTATTCCTCTGCGATGAATATCAAGGCTTCGCCACAGTGGGGGGAGAGCGATCCGACGGGGGGGACGAGAAGTTCTTCGCGCTATCGCGCCAGGCCGTTGCATTCCAATCGTTGCGATCCAATCGCTCAGCTCGCTGCGCTGGGGTTCCACCCTTCTTGCACCCCGCGATTTTTGTCAGAACAGGGCTTCGCACTTTCCGATGTTTTCGCCGCGCCCGAATCTCCCTCATTTCGGTTGAGCGAAATCACTAAACCCAATGGCCGGCGTATGTTGCCCGCAGCGATGAATGCGACCAAAGTACGGGCTTTATAGCGGAGTAACCCTTACGAAGTCTTACGACTTAGTACCGGCGGTACTTTTCCTAGCACACAATCGCAGGGTGTCGAGAAACGTTGATCTCGCCTCCCCAAATTTCTGCGAACATCCGTCAACGGATGATGACAGCTGCCTCGGTGTCGTTGAGGCTTACAACTTTTCCATCCGCTGTCGTGCTCACGGCCCTTTCAACACGCAAAGCGGTTGTACCCGGTTTCGCCGTTTTCAGAATCCGGAAATGGAAGATCGCGATCTGCCCATCTGCCATGGGATTCTGGCCGCCGGAGATTACGCAACCATAGGAGTGTGGATTCAGGATATGGCACTCGAGGGATTTGCCCGAGCCCTGTGCTGCACTACCCACCTTCCC
>JASHQT010000009.1 GCA_030039005.1 Bryobacteraceae bacterium | reverse complement strand
GGTGCATCCCGATATCAAGAAAATCAACGTCTCTGCCACTGGAGTGATCGCCGCGGCCGGATTCACCGGCGGCGGCCCCGCGGCGTCCGCCCTCTATCTGCTGCGCCGGGCGCAAACCTTCGATGACAAGAAGCGCAGCACTCTCGACGCCATGCGCTATTCGGTCAGCGTCGGACTAACCACGTGCCTGGATCAGGTGCTGTTCCCCACTCCCGGCCCCCTGCATCCCAACCAAATCCTCTCCAACCTGGATCAGTACCGCATGTACGATTCGTGGCTCGCGCTGCGCAGTGAAGGCCGTACCTTCGTGCGCCTGCAGACGAATTTCCTGCAAAATCAGGCCGACCCCGCGCTGCCCGAATTGCACGAACGGCTCCGCAATCAATTCCAATTCTTCGGCGACGATATGATGCGCACCGGCGCGATCGGCGAGTGGGCCGCTCCGTTGAACAGCGGCGCCGTGTGGGTGGACGCGCAACACATCGTTGGCCGGGCTGGCTGGCGGAATGAAAACGCGGTGCAGAATCTCGCGGGCTTGAAGCAAGTGGTCGAAGCTTATGAGGCGGTGAATCGCGAAAACGACATCACCAAGCTGCGCTGGGTGGTCCACCACGTTCCCGAGGTCAATGCCGATCTGCTCACGCGGCTGCAGACGCTGGGATGCGGCGTCGAAATGGGCGCGTTTCGCTGGGTGACGTCGTCGGATCCCAAAGTCATCGCCGGTCCGCCGTTTCGCACGATTGTCGATCATGGCATCCAAGCGGGCATCCACGGCGACGGCGTGCATATCGCGCCGTTGAATCCGTGGCTGCACATCTACTATGCCGTTACCGGGATCAATTCATTTGGCGAGCAGGTAAATCCTGGGCAGCATCTCACGCGCCCAGAGGCTTTGCGTTTATTTACGCGCAATAACAGTTGGTTTTTGCGCATGGAGGAAAAACTCGGGTCTATTCAGCCGGGGAAACTCGCGGATGTTGCGGTCCTGGATCGCGACTATTTCTCAGTACCGGATGCGGATATCAAGAAAATCCGGTCCGCGCTGACGATCGTGGACGGGCAGATCGTGCACGGCACGGGTTCTTTCTAATTATTCTTCTTGCCTTCCGGCCCGCCGAGGGTGCGGATGAGCGCCACCGTGCTGTCGTGCGGGACGGGCAGCGCGCCGAAACTGTCCTTGCCCATGGCGATGTCGAGCGGCGTGAATCCAGCCTTGGACTTCGCATCGAGTTTCGCGCCGTGCTCCACCAGAAACTTGACGAGAACATCCGAGCCGCGGTTCGCGGCGCCGTGCAGTACGTTCTCGCCCTTGGTGTTCGTCTGGTTGATGTCCATCCCTTGCGCCAGGCACACCTTGACGGCTTCGAGCGCATCCTCGTCAGTGCCCTGGGTCTGTTTGTCGCGATAGCCGATACCGGCCGCGAACAGCAGCGCGGTGTTGCCGTCCTTGGTGACCAGCTTGGGATCGGCCCCGGCTTGGAGCAAAATGCGCATCACTTCCGCGTCGCCCGATCGCGCGGCGCGCATCAGCGGCGTCGTGCCTTCATCGAGCGATACGTCGCCGAAATCCATGCCGCTGCGGCCGGGCAACGGATGCGTCAGCGCAGCGTTCACGTTAGCGCCGTGGGCCAGGATGGCTTTGATCAAATCGACGGCCGGCAGCGGGTCCAGATCCTTGCGCAGCGGCAGCGCCGTCCAGTCTTCGTCGCGCATGTCTATGGCCGCGTACAGCGCCGTGCGGCCCTTGGCGTCCGCGATGTTGGTGTTCGCGCCGCGATCCAGCAGGAACTTGGCGAAGGTGTATTGCTTGTTCATGATCGCGACCACTAGGCCGCTGGTGGTGTCCACGTCCGTCTGGTTGATGTCCACACCCGCATCCAGCATCACTTTGGCGGTCTGGATATTGCCTTCTCGTGCCGCAAACAGGAACGCCGTCAGCCCGCCGCGCGACATCGGCGAAACCGCGGACGCCGCGCTCAGCTTGGGCAGCTTGGTTTCGCGGTAGGACGACATTACTTTCCAATCGGCGCCGTGTGCGAGCAGTGCTTTCACCACTTCCGGATGGTCTTCGGCGGCGGCCCACATGAGCGCCGTCTGACCTTTATAGCTTTCTTTGCCGTTCACATCCGCGCCGTGTGCGAGCAGCGCTTGCACTGCTTCCAGATTTCCGGCGCGCGCTGCGGTCATCAGAACCGTTTCGCCGTCGGCCGTGGTGCGGGTGTTGGGATCGGCGCCCGCTTTCAGCAACTCTTCGACGATGGTGGCGTTGCCGAGCGCGGCGGCTTCGGACAACGGGCTTGCGCCGTAGCGATTCGCGAGCTTCGGGTCGGCGCCCGCCTTAAGCAGCAGCCCCACTGCTTCGGAATCGTTGTAGTGCGCCGCCCATTCGAGCGCCGTGGTTCCATCCGGCTGCGCCGCGTTCACCGCGGCGTGCTGCGCGAGCAGTGCGTGCAACGACGCGAAATCGCGGTTCTGAACCGCATCGGCGAGGGGTGCGTTTCCCGCATACGCCACCGCCAGCATCATACCTGCCACGACAGCTAGGCCGCAGAATTTTCTCATGCTGATCCTCCGCGTCAGAGTTCAGTTAACGGGCCGGTGCTGTCGCCCACATGGTCTTCCGGAACGCCCGCCTTGTCGAGAATCGACAGCAGCAGATTGGACATTGGCGTCCCCTCCGGATACTTCAGGTGCCGTCCGCCCCTCATCCGACCCGCCGCGCCTCCGGCGACGAACACCGGCAGCGGCGCATGATTGTGGACGTTGCTGTTGCTCATGCCGCTGCCGTACAGGATCAGCGAATGATCCAACAGGTTGCCGTCGCCGTCCGGCGTGGCTTTCAACTTCCCGAGGAAATACGCGACCAGCCCCACGTGATACGTATTGATCTTGGTGAGATTCTCCAGGCGCTCCGGATTGTTCTGGTGATGCGAAGCCGGATGGAAACCTTCGGAGATTCCGAGCATGGGGAACGTCCGGTAACTCACCTCGCGCTTCATCATGAACGTCGAGATGCGCGTGATGTTGGCCTGAAACGCGATGGTCATTAGGTCGAACATCAGCTTGGTATGTTCCTGGTTATCGTCGGGGATGCCGGTGGGCGCCGCGGGCACGGCCAGCGTGGAGTTGGCGTTCTGTTTTTCCGCGAGTTGGATGCGCCGCTCAATTTCACGGACCGTATCCAGGTACTCCGAGATGCGACTGCGATCGTTCGGCCCCAATTTGCCTTCCAGATGCCGCACCTGGCCCATGACCGCGTCCAGGATGCTCTGCTGTTCATCGATGCGCTGCAGGCGTTCCTCGGCGTTCGCGCCGTCGCCGAACAGGCGCGTGAACACCACGCGCGGATTGATCTCCATCGGCAAGGGCGTAGTGGGCGTGCGCCAGGAAATGGTGTTCATGTAGGCGCAACTGAAGCCTACGTCGCACGACCCTACCAGGCCACTGAAATCCTCGGTCGCCAGCTCGAGCGACGGCAGCGGAGTCTGCTGCCCGATCTTCTCGGCGGCCATTTGATCGATGGTCACGCCGGCGCGAATGTCGGCGCCGTCGGTGCGCTTGGGATGCACGCCGTTCAGGAAGACGGCGGGAGACCGCGTGTGGTCGCCGCCGTTGTCGCCGGGACCGCCGGGCGCGGCCATCTTGTGCGCAAGATTGGAGACCACCACCACCTGATCGCGAAATGGCTCGAGCGGTGCGAGCGTCCGGGACATCTTGAAATCCGTGCCCTCGCCCACCGGCGTCCAGTTGGCAATCACGGCGCCGTGCGGGATGAAGCACAGCCCCAGCTTAATCTCCGGATTCGCCGCGGTCTTCGCCAGCGGAGTCTGGGCGGGCAGCATGGAATCGAGCAACGGGAGCGCGATCGCGGCGCCAGCGCCCCGCAGCAACGTCCGGCGCGACAGGTGTTTCTTCGAGATCAACTGCATTCCAATTCTCCTTACTGGCTCTCCCTACTTGGCCCGTCTTTACCTTGAGGCATCGGGAGCCTCCCCGGCGGTCTTGATTTTCATCCTGAAAGGCACGCTCTCGGCGGTTCCCAGAACCAGCGCAGAGAACCGGTAATCGTTCGCCGCGGCCTCATGCACGATCTTGCGGACTGCGGGCATATCGTAATATTCGACGCCACGGCCGAGCGCGTAGGTCAGCAGCTTTTCGGTCATGACGCCCACAAAAACATCCGAATGGTCCAGCAGCATCTGGCGCAGCGCCACCGGGCCGTCCACCTTGGCGCCGTTGTACAGGGTTCCGGACGGATCAATCTTCGCGCCGTCGTCCATCGTGCGCCACTGGCCCACTGCATCGAAATTCTCCAGGGCGAATCCAATCGGGTCCATCACCTTGTGGCAGCCCGCGCACACCGCATCGGCGCGATGCAGTTCCATGCGCTCGCGGAGGGAAAGCTTTTTGCCCGCGCCGTTCTCCTTGAGCGCGGGAACGTTGGGCGGCGGAGGCGTAGGCGGAATTCCAAGCAGATTGGTCAAAATCCATTTGCCGCGCTGCACCGGCGAAGTGCGATTGGGATACGACGTTACAGTCAGAATACTGGCCTGTCCGAGCAGTCCGCGCCGGTCATCGTCGGTCAACGCGACGCGCCGGAACTGGCTGCCATAAACGTTGGGAATCCCGTAGTGCCGGGCCAGCCGCTCGTTGACGAACGTGTAATCGGCGTTCAACAGATCCAGGACGCTGCGATCCTCGCGCACGATGCTCCCAAAGAACAGCTTCGTCTCCTGGCGCATGGCCTGGCGCAGGTTGTCGTCGAAATCGGGGAAGATCTGCGGATCGGGCGACGAATTCTTCAAATTGCGCAGGAACAGCCACTGCTCGGCGAAGTTGTCCACCAGCGCGTCGGCGCGGTCGTCGGCTAGCATGCGCTTCACCTGCTGCTCCAAGATGGCGTGCTCGTGCAGTTTGCCACGGCTCGCCAAGTCGATCAATTGGTCGTCCGGCGGGCTGCTCCACAAGAAGAACGACAAA
>JASHQT010000108.1 GCA_030039005.1 Bryobacteraceae bacterium | reverse complement strand
ACGCGAAACCCATCCTTGCCCAACGCCGCATATAGGTATTCGCCGCGCAACTGCACATCCAGAACATTGCCCGCGTGATGATCCGCCTCATGCAATTCGCCCTGGTGCTTCTCGACTTCTTCGTAGTCCTTCGAATACACGATCTTCTGCAGATCGCTTCCAAACACGGCGGGCGGATCGTCGTGCTCGGCCACCGGCACCGCATCGAAGCCCTTCGATCCCTCGGCCACGTACACGTAGCGGCCCATGAAATTCACCAGATTGGTGCCTTGCATCAAAAGCTGCGCCATCCACGCGTTGTTGTCGCCCGCGGTCGAGACGTGACAGTCCGTGCACGTTTTGGTTTCTGTCGCGCGCACCGTGTGCGGATAATACGGGCTGAAACCGAAGCCGCTGAAGCCTTCGGCCGAGATGGTCTGCTGCTGGTAGTACAGCCAATCGCGATTGGCGTTCTGCGAACTCACCACCACCGCGCACGTCGATCGCGTGGGCGCGATGCGATGCCGCGTTACGGTGCCGTCGATGCCCAGCATATAAATGTCGTCGCGGAGCACTTCGAAATTATACGCAGTGTAATTACGCGTGGTCAGCCCTTCGTTGTGTAGCATGGGCAGCTTGCGATTGGCCGACATCGGAAGATGGCAGCCGAAGCAGCTCGTGGTCCAGGATGTGTGGCAGGCGTAGCAGGTCATGCGTTCGTTCGAGTGCGCGAGCGCCGCTTCATCCGCCGGCACGCTGCCCCACGTGGTCCCATCTTTCAAAATGGTCTTCGCCAGCCGCGATTTTTCGTTGTAATGCGCGTTGCCCGGCGTGATGCTGTCCATCACCTGCACCACTTCCCACGGCGCGCGATCGCGGTCCACCATCGACCGCTGATACAGCTTCCCCGCGCGCCAGTAAAACCGCCGCTCGCCCCAAGGCGTGCGCAGCAGCGAGAGGTCGTTGCCGCCCTGGGGCGCCGCCGCGGCTGAAGTCCGCAACGTGGCTTTGTGCGAGATGGTTCCATGGCAATCCACGCAGTCGATTTCTACCGCGTCGCGCGTCTCGCCGTACAGATTGCCATCGCCGTGATTGTCTTGCGCGAAGTGGCAATCGGTACAATGCATGCCGTTTTGCAAATGAATATCGCGGAGCTGCACAGCTTTCTGGAATTTGTCCTTGTCGTCCGGCGGCACTACGTGATTCTCCGCGTCCAGCATATCGCCCTGGCGGTCGCGCTTGTAAACCGCGCGAAATATCCAACCGTGCCCGTGAAAATCGGCGAATTGCGTGTGCTTTAATTGAGCGTTGAACTCCGGGCTTCCGGTGTTTTCTAGAAATGACAGATCCTTCCACAGCCCCCGCGCGGCTGCACTCTCCGGATTCGCGAGCCACGCTTGAAACCGCTCTTCGTCCGACGGATTGTGCTGTTCCTTCGGATACATGTGCTCGCCATCGGTTTCGTTGTCCCACCAGATGTAACCCAGGTACGACGCCACCATATTCGTCCCCGGATGAATATGGCACACGATGCACTGGCTGGTGGGAATGGAGCGCGTGAATTCGTGCTTGATCGGATGGCCGGATTCATTGTGCGGGATCGTGGGATCGATTTCCGCGCTGTGGCCCTGGTTTCCGTACATCGCATACGGTCCGGAGTGAACGGGCGATCGGTCATTCGCGTAAACCACGTGGCAGGCCGTGCAGCCGCTCGCGCGATAATCGCCTGGATGGTCGTTGGTACCCGGCATCGAAAGAATCGGATCCAGCAGGCGCGTCTTTTGCAGCCCGATAAACACCGGATCTGTGCGCAGTTCGGTGCCAAGGCCGCGATCGCTCAGCTTCACATCCGGCCGTCCGGGATCTTCCTCGCGATTGGGAATTCCGATTTCCGGGCGCTCGCCCCCGCCGCGCTCGAACACGCGCAGAATGTTTCCCGGCTGCGAGACTTCCCAACGCGCCAGCGGATCCAGATACGGCAACACTCCCTTGGTCCGCGTCAACTCTTGCGATGGCGGCGGATAATTCTTGATTCGCTGCGCGATGCCGTCAGCGGAATAGCTTTCCCCGAAACGCGCGTCTTTATAGGGAAATGCGCCATTATTATAGAGCGCCGCTTGCCACAGCATCGCGCCCGTGGTCATCATGCTGGTGCGAACCGCGAACACTTCTCTCGCATGGCACCCCGCCGAACCGCAAGTCTGCTCCGCCACGCGCAGGTCGCCCGGATTCACGAACTGGATGTACTCCTTGCTTTCTTTCAGCCACTGCGCGTAAGCGCGTACTGGATTCGCTGAGCTGCGCCACATCTCTGGAATACTAGCCTTGGGATGCGCATTCTGTTTTGCGTCTTCGTATCCCGCCGATCCCTTCCGCGCGCCCGCCGGCGGCATCACGCTCGCGTTTCCACCGTGGCAATCCGCGCAGCCCAGCCGCACGGTTCCGGTAGTGTGCATGGTGGCCGAATCGGTTTGCCCGTGGCAGGCGACGCATCCCACACTCGCACGACCGGCTTCTGCCGCGGATTCACCCAGGCGAGATTGTGCCAGCAGCAACGCGCAGGCGGCGCTCGCAGCCACGCCCACCGCCAGCCATCGCATGCTTCTAAAATTTGAATCGGACATTCGTAAAAACCGCCAGCAAAACTCGATTGGTCGAAATATCGCGCAGTCCCTGAAACGGCACCAGCGCATCCACGCCGCCCGTGATGACGATGTTCTCCGAAAGCGGCGGCCGGTACGAAAACCCGATCCCGGAATCCGCGCCGATCCCCGCATGAATATTGGATTGGAACAGCAGCAACTCCAAAGGATCGGTATGCGCCAAGCGCAGCAGATTCAGGTTCACGAACCCGCGTAGCTTAGGCGTAATGTCGATATCCACTCCGCCGTTGTACAAAAACAATCCGGGATTGACGAAATTCGCTTGCCCTTCGATCTTGCTCGTGCGCAGATCGGGGACCAGGCTGCCGGGACTCACCAAGCCCACGCCCGTGCTCGTCAGCCGGATTCCTTCGCGATCCCAAAAGCTGAAAAACCCGCCCGCGAAATTGGGATTGTCGAAAATCGTGTCGAAGCCCGTCGCGGTTCCATCGCGCGGATCCTTGTCGCCCGAGGCATAGAAGAACGAAAGCCGATAGCGCAGCCAGTCCTTGTCCAGCGACAGCTCCGCCGCCGCCATCTGCGCGTTGATGCTCACGCGGCGTCCCGCGATCTCGTTGAACTTGTCGGTCCCCAGCACCTGATAGAATGCGTCGGTCACGTTGATCTTGCCGAAATGCCCGTCACCCGCCAGGCCGTAATAATACGCGCGCACCGAATGCGGCGCCACGTTGCCGATAGGCGCCGGGCGCACCAGAAAATTGTCGGTGTCGTACTGCAACGACGGATCGTCCTTGTCGTAATGGAAGCTGGCCTCCATCGTATATCCGGGCACCAGGAAATCCTGGCGGTAAACATTGGCGATCATCACTTGCTGGTTGCGATACGCCATGCTATTTAACCCGCTATTCGTATCCTTTTCGAGCATGGCAAAGTACGCCAAATTGAACTGATAGCGGTTCGAGTCCAAATTTCCGAATAGCCTTAACCCTGGCTCCTGGTCCGAGAAAATAAATCCGCGAAAATCGCTGGTAAACGACTGAATTCCAGCGCGCAAGGAAATGAAATCGTATTGATTGCTCAGGTCCTTTAGCTTCACTTCCGCGAAACCTTCCTGCAGCCCGAGATGCGCATCCAGGCGCGTGGTCCCTTTGGCAGGATTGAAATTGACGATACCGTCCTCTTGCGTCGCCAGGTAGTTCACGTCCACCACCGGCGTCACCTGGATGCGCCAATCGGCCGGACGAAATGACGTGTCGCCGTGAAACAAATCGAAGGAAAATGCGAAATCCTGATCCAGAAAGAACTGGCCGAACCGCCCGAAGAACTGGTATTCGCCCGGACTCGCGGCGGACACTCCGCTCGGAGTGGGTAATCGCCTTCCATCCACGAAGCTATCGCTGGTCACCGTCACATCGAGGAACGTCTGATTTCCGATGATCGGCTCGTCGCCCTTCCATTTGTTGCGATCGAACGGATCCAGCGTATGTCCGGAGACGTAGGGCACCTCGAAGTTCGGATAACGATGATAGTCGGGGAAATCATAGCCCCAGCGATTCGGAACGCTTTCGAACACCTGCTCGTCGGAAGGCACCGTCGGGACGGGCTTCAATTCCGGCACCGGAGCCTCCGCGGGAAAGCTTCGATACGCGGACTGCGTCGCCGGCGCCTGCGACACTTCCGGCGGCGCGGGGCCCAGCTCGGGTAGCCGCGGAATGGTTCGCGGACCCGTGGGCGCGGTCGTCGCCGGCTTCATCGCCAGCATCAGCGGATACACGTCGCCCGCGCTGAGATTAATGTCACCCTGCGCGAATGGCAGGAACCCGTCGCGTGTCGCCTTGATCTGATAGCGTCCCGGCACAAGATTGACATAGCGAAACGATCCGTCGCCGTTAGACGTCATCGGAAGGCTGCGACCCGAGGTCAGGTTTTGCAGAACCAACGCGACGCCACCCAGTCCCAGGCCTTCGCGCGTGGTCACGATGCCGATAATCGCCGCGGTCTTCGAGAATGTTTGCCTCGGGATCCGCTGCGTCTGGCCCGCGAGAACCGTCTGTGCTCCAGTCAGATACAGCGCGGCCGTGGGCAAGGCGAATGACAGCACGCACACCACTCTCGCCTGTATCCGACGCTCCGCCATTTTTTGAAAGGACCTTTGTACAAGAATCCCGTAAGGCGGCAAATCCGTCAAGCGGAGTTGTTTCAAAGGATTGTTGTTTCCAAAGGCTGTTGTTTCAGAGCTCTCAAGCCAATCCCTGATGAGTCGCTTCAATTCTTCTTGTGTCTTGTCCCCGCAACTTGCCCAGGTAATGAAATTGCGTCTTGACAGCGATGGAAGCTTCTGGCCAAACTGGACTTCGAATGCCTGTTGCGATGCATTTCGGAGTTCGCGACCGGCCCCGATCCAAGCCGCACGCGGTGCGGCCCCTCTTCGCTTCACTAACTACTAATCCAATCCAACGCACGGAGAAATCGCTCTCATGGAGAAATTGTTACCGGGTCGTGAATCGTTTCTCACAACGGCAGCCGTCGCGAAATGGCTAGGTGTTGCCCCACGTACGATATGCCTTTGGGCGGAGTGTAGGGAAATCCCCGCTATCAAAATCGGCAGGCAATGGAGGTTTCGGGAAGGTGAATTATTCGACTGGTTGCGGAACCCCAGCGCCGCGAAAGTGAAATACCAACTGAACGATCATTCTACCGTAGCCGTGATTTAGGAAGTTTTGCCGCATTAGCGGCATTTGCGGCAACGAACGCATACTCGACCGGCGGCCCTGTGGCAAGATCGGGCTGTGGGTTCGTGATTTCGAAACCACCCGCTTCTTGCGAGACCGCTGTCGCTCGCGCGAAAACAGCTCGTGTTTCGGCAAGAGCCTATTCCATCCCAAGGAGCCTACCAAGATGCATGATCCATTCCTGAACTACGCGACCATGTCGGCGCCGTACGGCGCACAACCGGGAATCTTCAATCCCCTCGGCATACCTTATAACCTGCAAACTTCCGGCGTCAATCCTTTGGCAGCCATCCAACCTTTGGCCGCCACGCTCGGCCTCCCGCAGACCTATGGTCAGCAGCCGTTCATTTATCCTCAACAACAGTACCCACAACAACTGCACGCGCAACTGCAGTTGGCAGCCGCGCTCGCCCAGCAGGCCCTTGTCCCGCAAATCCTCGGTCAGCACGCGCTCGGGCTTTCGCCGGTGGCGGGCATCCCGAATCCGATTGCGGCGGCAGTGTTGGCTAATCCATTGCTCGCTGCCGGATTGCAATCGCCATACGGCGGCCAGTTGTTCCAACAGCAGCATTCGCCGTACTCGCAACTCGGGCAGCCGGGCGGTTCTCCGTTTGGCCAGATTGGGATTCCTCTTGCCCCGCAAAGCTGGATCGGGCAAGGCGGACTGCAAGGCTACGGCCAGGTGAATCCGGTGCTGGCTCAACTGGCCGCGCGTGCTTTCCAAGGGCAGGGTGTTTCGCCCTGGGGGTATTAAGAGCTTGATGCGTCGGCCTCAGCACCAACCTCAAAAGATGTATGGCAAGTAAGAAGAGCGGGCGTACGGGTGACTCATCGTCCCTGCGCTCCCGGCCCGAGGTCCCAGCCCCGCACCGCGACCCTGATCCCCAGCCGGTGGCTGGGGCCTCGAACTTGTCGAAGAACATTCCAGGCAAAATTCCAGAAAAAATTTCCAGAGAGGATACTCCAGTGATGCCAGCTTACGGATTGCGAACACCAGCACAACCGATGCAACAACAGACCGAAGGCGTGACCGTGATCGGAGAGGCTGTCCGGCGCGTGCCCTCGGAAGCAGCCGAGTTCCTGATTGAGGCGGCCTCCAGCGCCCCCACCGCCGCCCAGGCGCTCCGCGAGAATCAGACCAAGATTTCGCAGATCGCACAGTCGGTGGCGCCGGCCGGAGTACAGCCCTCCGATGTCGAGACGATCTCCCTGAAGGTGCAGAATCTATTCGCGCCCCTGGGCCAGAGCTTGCCCCAGCTTGGCTTACCCCAATTTGGTTCGCCCCAATTTGGGTTGCCTCAAATCGGCATGGCGCCTCAACTTGGCGCGCAAATTGGCCCGCAAATCGGAATCACCCCGCAGGCCACATATCCCGGGTTCCACACCTTTGCGGGCGGTCAGGCGGCGCAGCCCGAAATGCAGTTGGGATCGTACGTGGCTAGCAAAACTCTGCGCGTCGTCGTCCGCGATCCGGCGCGCTTGGGCGATGCCGCGGATGCCGCCGCTAAAGCGGGCGCCACAATTCTGGGCGCTTTTCGCCTGCGCGCGGCAGATGAGTCCAACGCGCGCAAAGCCGCGCTCGAAGCGGCCGGCAAGGATGCCCGGGCGAAAGCCGAAGCCCTAGCCGCGGCGACCGGCCGGCAAATCGGCGAGCCCATCTCGATCTCCGAAGATATCGTCGCTACCAACGGAATGTACACCGCGCTGCGCGCCAATCCTCCGTTCGCCTTCGGCGCCGGCGCGCCGGAGCAGATCGGTGACTTGGAATACTACGCTCGCGTCTCGGTGAATTTCCGCTTGGCTTGAATCTTACTTGCTTGAAACCGCTTTGCCTGAACCTTATGCCGGCTGATCGGCGGGCGGCTGGAATCCGATCGGACGGCGGTGCGCGGGCTCGGGCAGCGGCTCGAAAAACCGGTTCAGGCTCGCGAGCAGCAGGCGGAACTGCGTCGACTGCTCTTCGTGTCTCTTCTCCAGCTCATCCAGCTTGCGGGCCAGTTCGTTCGACGGAGGCGTCCCGGCGGGTTGGTAGACGGGATTGTAAGCCCATACCAGTTGATTGCGCGCTTCCAGGCGTTGCGCACTGCTCGAAAACGGCAGCGGCAAAACGGAAATAAACAACCCTCCCTGGACCGGAAGCCGCGACGAACCGGGCGCCGCGCACCGCGCATTGTTTCCGAACTCCCCAAAGTACAGCGGCTGAAACGGCCTGGGCGCCCAGTTGTGGTCGCCGGCCAGCACGACGAACAGTCCGGCGAACTTCGGCGCGGTCCACGCGCTCAAAGGTACAGGCTCAGAAAACAGAAAATCGTTGAAGCGGATTCCAGGACCCACCATGACGCTTACTCCTGCCAGCGATTGCTATCGGGTTGAAATAAATTCTAAACCAGTAATCGCTGAAACACAAATGTTATTCGACCTCCTAAGGCCTTTCGGTCCTATCAGTTCTATTTATTAGACGTATACGCACCACGAATGGGTGCTGGCCAAAGAGCCGTACGGTGAAGGCCGGATCGCCCTACGGTTGCAAGCCCGGCGCGACGTAGGTATAAAACAGCGCGATCAGCCCGATTACGCAAGCCAGCAGCGCGCTGTGCCGCAAGGTAAATCGGAATAGCTTGGCCTCTTCGTCCGGCTTCATGTTGGTGGCCGCCGCCGCCACCGCGATGCTCGACAGGCTGATCATCTTCCCCATCACGCCGCCCGCCGAATTGGCCGACGCCATCAGCACCTGGTTGAATCCCAGCTTCGAGGCCGTCACCACTTGCAGGTTGCCGAACAGCGCGTTGGCCGACGTGTCGGAGCCCGTCAAAAACACGCCTAGCCAGCCCAGGATCGCGCTGAAGAACGGAAACGACGCGCCGGTGGCCGCGAAGGCCAGCCCCAGCGTCCCCGTAGCGCCCGAGTAATTCATCAAAAACGCGAGGCCCAGCACCGCGGCCAGCGTGATCAGTGAGTACGTGAGCTGCTTCATCGTGCTGGCGAAGATTCTGAGCGCGAGCAACGGCGGCACGCGCAGCACGAAACACGACAGAATGCAGGCGATCATGCAAGACGTCCCGGAAGCCGAAAGCCAATTCAGGTTGAAGATCGCCGCGTAAGGTGAAACTTTGGCCGTGACTGGCGGGACGCGTGCGATCAGGTTGTGCAGGCCCGGCCAGGCGATCGGGATGGAGACCGAATTCAGCGGCTTCTGCATCGGCGCCCAGCCCCACAACAGAACGCAGATCACCAACAAAAGATACGGAGACCACGCCAGAAACACCTCGCCATGAGAATGTTCCCGGCCTTCCGCCGGCGCCGTTCCGCCCGCGATGGCGTGTTTCTCCTTGTCCTTGGGCTTCCAGAACAGGAACAGAACCACCAGCACGCCCATCGCGGCGAGCGAGGCGATCAGATCGGTGAGCTGCGGTCCCACGAAATTGGAAATGGTGAACTGCAGTCCGGCGAAGGTAACGCCGCACAGCAGCGCCGCGGGGAACACGCGCGCCAGCGCGCCCCACCCACCCATTACCACTACCAAATACGCGGGCACGATCAGAGAAACCGGCGCGCACATGCGTCCCACCCCCGCGCTCAACCGCGCCAGTGGCAGCCCCGTGATTCCGGCCAGTGTCACGATGGGAATCGCGATCGATCCGAACGCCACCGGCGCCGTGTTCGCAAGCAGGCAAATCGCAGCGGCATGGAAGGGCGAGAACCCCAATCCGGCCAGCATCGCGGCCGCCACTGCCACGGGCGTTCCGAATCCCGCCGCGCCTTCCAGAAACGCGCCGAACGCGAACGCGATCAGCAGCGTTTGCAGCCGCGGATCGCGCGTCAGGGTGCGCAACGAGTGCTTGATGGCTTCAAACTTGCCAGTATCCAGTGTCAACCGGTACAGGAACAGCGCCCAGATCACGATCCAGCCGATGGGAAACAATCCGTACGCCGCGCCGTACGCCGCCGCCGACACGATCCGCTCCACGGGCATTCCATACAGGAAGAACGAAACCAGGATCGTCGTCCCCAGCCCCGAAACCCCCGCGATCCACGCCGGCGTCCTTTTGATGCCGAGCAGATAGAGCAGTACGAAAATCGGCAAAGCCGCTACCAGAGAAGAAAGCAGCAGGCTTCCGTGAATGGGGGCGTAGTTATGTTGCCACATGAGGCGAATGTCATGTATATCAGAGCGAGCGCTTGCGCTTCAAGTGGCCGCGGGGATTTTGACGATTGTTACAGAACGGTTGCGGACCTCACTCCCCCGCAAAACATCTCGAA
>JASHQT010000107.1 GCA_030039005.1 Bryobacteraceae bacterium | reverse complement strand
CGCACATAGCGCTGGAAGCTGGCGGGGTGGTCCGCGCCGAGACCGACGTATTCGTCCAGATGAAACAACTCCACCCGGCTCCAGTCGATGCGGGGGTCGGCCGTCAGCACCGAAAGGAAATCGATTTGAGACCTTCCCGTCGCTGCGACAAATCGCGCTTTGCTCCGTTCGTCGATCGCGTTTCTTAGAAGGATGGATGCTTCTTCAGCCGCCGCCTGGGCCAACTCGGCTGGGCAGGAGAATACTTGCCGTACCACTACTTCCAGAATAGAGGTTCAGTTTCAGTAGCCCGCTTTTGGGGGGCGGACTTTAGTCCCCGCGGGACTTCAGTCCCGCTGGGGGAGCGAGGCTAAAGCCTCGCGCGGGCTGAAGCCCGCCCTCCGGGTCGTCTTCACCTCCGCTGACGAGCCGCGCGTGAGTTCAGTGGCGAATCTGGGACGAGGCATTACCCAACTCGGGAACGGCGCAGTCGCCTCGCTCTGCGATGAGGCCGGCGTCGGGATTCTGGTTGCGCGTCACCGTTCGTGTGGGCAACACCCACGGCCCCACAAACATCTCGGGGTCTTCCACCGTGACATCGTACAGAAGCGCATCGCCTTGACGCGTGAATTTCTCCACCACATGCATCGAACCGGAGTGAATCAAACCGCCGCGCCCCAGCCACGTCGCATCGGTGAACCCGACGGAGTCGAGCACAAGCGTGTCGCCGTCCCAGCGCCCCACCGTATCCCCCAGATACGTATATTCAAAGTCCGGGTTTTTGGTGTGCTTGCGGCCATCGGTCGGGATGATGCGATATTCCCCGTATCCGCCGCCGGCGTCGCCACCAGTATAAATAAAGATCACGTCTTTGTCCGTCTGGATGATGCGCCGGGGTGGGCCTTCGCGCGGCACGCCCAGGGGCTGGCAGGTCATGACCGGGTCATACTTGTTCGTCCACATGTCGAGCTGTTGAACTTTGTCCCAGAGCTCCGGCTTGTAGGTCGGACGACCCATATTGCCAAACCGCGACGGCGAGTAAAGCTCGAAGTCATAGGTCTGATTGTCCTGCCGGGTTACGTCGGACGCCTGAGTCGGACCGCGTCGGCGTCCTCCGCCGGTCATGTAGTTCCCGATCCAGTCCGTATAGGTATAGTTGCCCGTCAGGTCTGGATGCGCGCCCAAACGCGGCGTGGGCGCCGACTTGTTTACCTGAGGTTCCGCCTTAGCCATCACGCCCTGCGGGATCTGCCCGGTGGCCTTGATGGCCGCCTGCACGCTCGCCGGAACGGGCGCAACCACATAGACGTTGCCCGTCTCCGTCACGGTCGTTGTCAGGTCGCGGACCACCGCGCCGTTCCGGCGCTCGACCATCTTTCCGGCGTATAACACCTCGATTTTGTTCAGCGGATTGTTCCAATCTTGATAGTCGCTGTAGATGAACTCCACAGTCGTCGAGCCTTTGCCCTTGACCACCACCCGTTGGGTCAGATACCTCTCATCAAGGGTGGCTGTTGCAGTCGCGCCGGGAACGCCCGGAATCGGGAACGTCACCACGGGCCTGCCGTTTTCCCACGACACGGACGTTTGGCCTACCTTCGCGGCGCCGTCCGCAAAAAGAGTGCCAGGGTTGGCCCCCAACCACCGTGTATCCGTAGTCCCTGCCAACGCGGCCTTGGCCGCGCCCTGGGGGCTTGCCCAAAGCCGGACCAGCCGCTCCTCGACGGCCGCCGGCATGGGCGTGGCCTTCCCTTTCCCCGCGACGATCTCCGCGCCAGGGATATCTTCGTTCCAGGCGTAAAACCCGCTGACTACTTCGATATTCGAATACTCTTGTCCATTCGCTTTGGTGCAGGCATAATTGATCCGCTGGCTGTAGGTCTGGTAATTCGTGCTCGCACGATACCTGGTGAGCGTGCACGGTTGCCCGTCTACGTCAAGGGTGCCTTTGCCTTGATATTCGAGGGTTGCCACCATGTCGCGTTCATCATGGCCCCTGAGCATACCCATGGCCCACTCCCACTTGAAGAGAACGGACTTCAGGTCTTTGGCGTCCGCGGCGGGTGTATAAGGTTCCGGAACCTTCATGCCAAAACCTTGCGCATCGGCCGTTGCAAGCGAACTGACGGCTAGAGCGGCTCCGATCGCGATCCGCAACCAAATCATCGTTGGTCGAAAGGTCATGATTGCTCCCTCTTTCGCTCTGAACTTTTCGTACCGAGTCATTCTACACCCAACCGGCTCCGCTGAGGCGGCGCCAGTGCACCGGCAGCGAGAGGCAGCCAGCGGTAACTGTCTGATTGCGGACAACGTTAGCTCATAGTGTTCTCCCGAATGAGCCATCCACGGTCGACAACAGCTCCATGCCCAACGGCGACTCGAAGCCGTCGATTAGCTCGGCGGTCTTGTCCAGAATTGTGCAGAGAGGACCGGAACACTGTCTTGTTTGAGATTAAGGTCAACCAGAGGGCGCCTGAGTTCTAACTATTCCTGGCATTAACGCGTGACATCTCGTGACATAATGAAGCCCTGTAGCACAACGAACTTCGTCAGGGGTATCGATGCAAAGTGCAGTTGGGACGTTTGACGCTGCGCAAGAAAGAAAACTTCCGCGTAGGCGCCATATCTTCGCTGCAACCATTGGCAACGCCCTTGAGTTCTATGATTTTCTAACTTACGCATTTTTCTCCATCCAGATCGGGCATGCGTTCTTTCCCGCTGGGAACGCTTACGGCAGTTTGATGCTGTCGTTGGCGACTTTCGGGGCTGGTTTCGTCACACGTCCAATAGGGGCCTTCGTCATCGGCAACTATTCGGACCGTGTAGGACGCCGGCCGGCCATGATGCTCTGCTTCGTGCTCATCGGCTGCGCGATCGTCGGCATGGCGCTGACTCCCACGTACGCCCAAATCGGCATTGCCGCTCCCATTCTGGCCGTGTTTGCCCGTATGTTGCAGGGCTTCTCGCTCGGCGGGGAGATCGGCTCCAACACCGCCTACCTGCTGGAAGTTGCGCCGGTGAGCATGCGCGGCCTGATTGTCTCTTGGCAGGCGGCCAGCCAAAATGTTTCGCTCTTCGCCGGAGGATTGGTGGGTGTCCTCCTGACCGCGGTCCTGTCTGCCGACGCACTGGATGCCTTTGGCTGGCGTATCGCCTTTCTCCTCGGCGCCGTTGCGGTTCCGTTCGGCTTGTGGTTGCGGACCAACCTCCCCGAGACGCTGCATGAACCGGAGCCTGCAGCTACCGCACCGGTCTTAGAAGAATCGCGTTGGAGCCAAGCCCGAACGCACTACCGGGTCATGGTGCTGGGGCTGATTGTGCTGGCCTCCGGTACCATCGCCACCTACATCTTCGTTTATGTTGTGACCTATGCACAGGCCACCTTGCATATGTCAGCCCGCGCTGGATTTATTG
Organism: Bryobacteraceae bacterium; assembly: GCA_030039005.1. The sequence continues at coordinate 20,156 of JASHQT010000107.1, read as the reverse complement.
CGGAAACCGGCGGCTACTTAGTCGCAATTCCGGCCGCGTTGCTGGGTGGCTGGCTGTCGGACAAGTACGGCCGCCGTCCGCCGAATGTTTGGGGTAATTTCGCTTTCCTCGTGATGATATACCCTGCCTTCCTATGGATCGACGCGACCCGCTCCACGTTCGCGCTGATTGCCAGCGTGACGATTTTGAGTGGTGCCTCGAACCTTTACCAAGGATCGTTCATGGCCGCACTGGCCGAGAGCCTGCCCAAAACGATCCGCGGGAGTGGTTTCGGCATTGTCTATTCCGTTGCTATTGCGGCTTTCGGCGGCACCACACAGTTGGTGGCGACATGGCTGATCCACATGACGGGAAGCGCGATGGCTCCAGCCTGGTACATGATTGGCGCCACGGCAATCGGCCAAATTGCACTGATGCTGATGCCGGAAAGTGCTCCGCTGCGCCGCGCGCGTGTGTCCCAACTGGCCATCGGCTCGTGAACGAGCGTTTACCCGAAGACATGGCAACGCAGAGTGGAATGCTCTCCTCTCAGTGAATCAATCGAGCGTAGTTGTCGAGCACTTTCATGATTTCGTCGCGAGTCAGGTCGGGGATCGCAAGTACAGCTCGTTGGATACCCGCGTCGCGATAGGCGGCAAGTACGGCCTCTTCCGGCGGCGCGGCAAATGCGCTGATCGACAGCGTCGAGTAATCGCGTCCCGCGGCCGCTGCCGTTTTTTGCAAGCGCGCCACCGCTTCCTTGGGGTTGAAGCCTGCCCTGGCGATGGGCAGCCAGCCGTCGCAGAATTCCACGACGCGCTTCAGCGTATAGTCGCTGGAGCCGCCAAGAAGGATGGGCGGATGGGGGCGCTGTAACGGCTTAGGGTAGGACCAGACCGGATCGAAGTTCACCATCTCTCCATGGAAGGATGCCTCCTCCTGGGTCCACAGCGCCTGCATCGCCAGAATCCGTTCCCGCATGAGTTTGAAGCGCGTTTCGTAGCGCGCTCCGTGATTCTCCATTTCATCGACATTCCAGCCCCCGCCGATGCCGAACAGGAACCTGCCGTTCGATAGCCGGTCGAGACTCGCGACGCACTTCGCGGTTACGATGGGGTCGCGTTGGGGGACCAGGCAAATGCCGGTGCCGAGCAGGATCTTCGTGGTGGCAGTGGCGGCGAACGATAGCGCAACGAACGGGTCATGCGTATGGGAATAAGCTTTTGGCAACTCTCCGCCGCCAGGATAGGGAGTCCGGCGGGACACCGGAATGTGCGTGTGCTCGGGAAAGAGCAACGAGTCGAAGCCGCGCTCCTCAGCCGCGCGCGCCAGCTCGCGGATATCGATGCCATAGTCGGTTGGAAAGTAAGCCACACCAATGTGCACTGTTCAGTCCTCCAGAATTTGCTCGCTCTGTCCTTTCCACTTTGACACGCCGGGTAGCGATGTGGGGATCTGCAGCAGACAAAGCCGGCGAGGGTCATCCCACGATCGCCACGCTCGACCTGGGATCCCGCGAGCGCCTGATCTTCTTGGCGAGAACCCGATTCCACCACATCAGAGCGCCGGTGACTGCCAGGATCGCCGGCACGAGTCCCGTGACGGCCCAAATTGCCTCCGTCACTGCATTGAACCGTCCGAAGTGCAGGGCGGTGAGCCAATAACGAACTGCGCTGCTCAGAGCGAAGTCGAGCGCCCCGGGAAAGCAAAGCTGAAGGCCTGAGACGCCCCAGATCAGCACGAACAAGTAACCCCAGAAGCCGATCGCGCTGTGCACGTCCCAATTGAAGCGGGCCGGGCGCGCGCGCCAATGGACACGCCTGCTGCGATGCCAGTTCTTGATTCCCGGCCACCAGATCACCGCGCCGGTGAGAGACATCAGCACGAGCAGCAAGGCGCCAAGGCCGTTGAGGATGCGGCCCGCCAGCCCGAGGAGCAGGTTGTCATGCAGGTCGGCCAGCCAGTTGAGAGCGCGGTCAGCTAAAGGTGTTGGATCACCGAGATCAGCGCCCGAGTAAGGATCGAATATCCGCTCGATTCGGTTGCCGCCCGTTGCCAATATCACTGCGTACGGCTGGCCCGGCGTCCGTGGGGCTGCGACGGCGAGTACCTCGCGGGAAGGGTAAGTTTGCTCTGCGCGCCGCTCGATATCCTGCGCGCTCAGCATCGCGCGACCGTTCGCGGTGATGACCGACTGGCGCACTCCTTTTTCGATCTCCCGGCGGAACACGATGGCGCTACCCGAAATGCTGACGGCGGCAATGTAAAGGCCGGCGACGATTCCTGCCCAGAGGTGGATCTGGAAGAGAACTCTGCGAGGCCTCAGGCTCCGCGGCCGTTCCGTCCAGCGTCGCCATGGTCCCATCGCGCCGGGCACATGACCATTTTCCCCCAATGGGCCGGCACGCGAAGGACGGAAGACGGCCGTCGCCACGATTCAAAGTCCCATTCGCCGCGCGCATGTTCGAGAGACGAAAGTGTCAAATATAAGCGCCGCCCAGCACGACCTGACTGAGTAACTTCGTACTCGGCGCAACCAGCGCCTTAGAATCACAAAACGCTGTCGGAATCGAGGATACTCGCCAGAACGAAGACCGGAAAATTGGGAAGGGGGCAAGGCAACGTAAAATCCCCACCCTCCGCGCCGTTTCGCGAAGGGCGGGGAAGAACCAAGGTAGCGAAGACGAACTGGCAATTACCTGTTGAACGGGTTGAACGGGTTGAACGGGCCGCCGTGGCAGTTGGCGGAGCCTTTGTCGCTGTAAGAAGCCGGACCGGTTGTCTGTGCGGGATCCTTCAACGCCGACTCGTAATCCCACGCGTAGCCGTTCGGATTGAGCGTCAGGCTCATCACACCCCAGAATTCCCCGGTTGCGGCCTCGAGATTCTGTTGGTTGTATATCGCGTCGTAGTCCGTGCTGGAGGTGGGTGTTTCGTCGACCGCATCGAGCGTCTCGCCGCCGGTGCCCACGATGAATTCCCGTATGCCATTTTGTGGATCGGGAGTTCCGAGCCAGGTGCCGGTGACACCGGCGACAGAAGTGTCGGAAGCATCGAAGTAGGGCTTAATCGGGGCGTAACGGGCATAGAGGTGGTCGTGTCCGTTCAGCACCAGGTCGGCGCCAGCCTGGTAGAGCAGTTGCCACCAGTTCCCCGCGGTGATGCCCTCTTCGGTGAGGCTGTCGGCCGCGCTGTACGTGGGCTGGTGCCAGTAGGCGAGTGTGCACTGGGAATGATTCGCGGCGAGATCGTTTTTCAGCCATTCGGTTTCAGCGGCAAACCAAGAGCCGGATGCCGAACAGCCGCCCGGCTGCGTCTCGCACTCTATATTCAGCGAGATCAGGTGCCAGGAGCCCAGATTGTAGGAGTACCAGCCATCTCCGACTCCGACTGGGGCCGCGCTGCCGGCCGCCGGGCCGTTCGCATATACTGCGGTTCCGAGTCCGCCCGACTGCTCGAAGTGTCCCGCCAGTCCATCCGAATTCGGCACGGGTTGGGTGAAAGTGCCGCCGGTGTCCGGGTTGCCGCTGACTGTAGCCATCAGAATACTGCCAGCAGGAGTCACAACATTACCAGCGGTGCTGCTGGTAGTGTTGATCTGGACGCCGTTGAAGTAGGAAAAGTAGCCGTAGCCTGCAACGCCGATCGCACCGTGCTCCGTATAAAACTCGTGGTTGCCAGGAGCGGGCCGCGTGATAAATTTGAAAGCACCATACGTCAAGTCGTAGGAGCTCTCAAAGTCCGAATATTGTCCTACCTGGTATTGCTCATCTCCGACGAGCGCGACGGCGTCAGGCTTGATATTCTCAATCTGCTGCGCGGTGGCCGCCTGCGATGCCAACAGATTTTGATTGGTGTCCCCGGCGCAGTTTTCACCCGCCTTCTCACCGGGGAGCTCTTCCTCGCCTGGCTGGCAGGCGACGTCGCCAACCACCACCAGCACAGGCGCTGAGTTGCCCGTCGTCGCGTAAGGCCATGTATTGCCGTTGGAATTTGGATACTGTGCCTTGGCCCCAGGTGCAAATGCCAGCACCGCGGCGGCCGCTCCCATGAGCACTGCCGCTCGGAACCTTTCCCGGATCGTCTTCATGCAGTTTCTCCCTTTCGGACTTGTAGTTGGATAGTTGCCAAGCTGCTGAGTGTATCCGTTCCATATTTCGTTTGTATGTCGAACGCGTGAGAAAGCTGTATCAGAGATTATTTGCGAGGTGTTTGAACCACCAGCAAAACGGTTTGTACAGGATGCGGTGCTCAGGCGTAGCGAAACAGCGCCATGAAACCAAAGTCCATGTGCGGTTGGATATGGCAGTGAAACAGCGTCAAGCCCGGCTGGTCGGCGACCAGATCCACAGTGGCGCGTCCAAATGCGGGCACGATCACGGTATCTTTCTTGATGCCGGCCGTCGGCTTGCCGTTGAGCTCGACAAGCTCGAACAGGTGCCGGTGCATATGCAGGGGGTGAGAATCGTCACTGCGATTATGAAAGACCAGCCGGTAGCGCCGTCCCTGCCGGAACACGAATTCGCGTTCATGCGGATATTCCTGGCCATTGACGAGCCAGTGATTGATCCCCTGGTGTCCGCCGGGCACTTTTTCAAAGACCATGTCGATGGTTTCGTCGGGCGCGGGATGCGGTGCGGTGGTGCCAAAAATTGTGTAGTCCCAGCGCGACTTCGGAGGCGGGGTCCATCGCGCGCGCTGCTGTTGATTGGCGTACTCCACCACGATGCCCATGCCGGATTGCCGCGCGACATTGCGGAGCTCTCCTAAAATCCACACGCCCGGCTGATTCATCTCCACGATCGCATCCACGCGCTCGCCGGGGGCGATCTCAATCACATCTACCGGCTGAGGCGCGGGCACGGGATTGCCGTCCAGAGTAATCACCTGAAACTTGTGGCCGGGAAGAGCCAAGCGATGAATTTGCGCGGCGCTGGCGTTGAGCAGGTGCATCAGGATACGCTGACCCGATTGCACGCGGAGGGGGTCCCCGGCTCCGAGCATTTTGTCGTTGATTGAGTAAAGAGGAGCGCCGACTTCGAGCCCGTTGGGACGCGGGTCTAGCTGGGCGGGTTTTTCGGGCATCGGGTCGTTGGGATCCGCCGTCTGCTCGTCCTGATCCATCGGGGTCAGATAATATTCCCACTCACGCAGCGCCAGGAAGACCTCTTGGTCGTAGAGTCCCGGGTCATTCGCGGAATCGATCATGAAAAAACCGAACTGACCGGTGTAGGCGCCCCGATGCAGATCCATCCCGGCTACGGTATGCGAGTGGTACCATCGCGAGCCCGCCGGCTTAGCCGCGAATTGATAGCGCCGCCGGCCATGCGGCGGGACCGGCGGCGTGCCTTCTTCCTCTACCCCATCTACATTCGACGGAACCCACAGGCCGTGCCAATGCACGTACTCCGGAACGTCGGTGCCGTTCACAACCTCTACGGCGACGTGCTGACCCTCGCGTACACGGAGGAGGGGACCGGGGACTTTATCGCTGTAGCCGATCGTGCTGATTGCAACCTGCGGGGCCAGCTCGACGATCATGGGTGCGATTCGCAGGGTGAAATCCGCCGCGCGCCCAGTGGCCCTCGGTTCCAGCCCCCCGATCGGGTGCTGTGGCGGCCCGGGAGCGTGCTGGGGTGCTGCCGCCTGCGCAAACGCGGGCCCTAGCTTGCCTACGCCCGCCCCGATCACGGTGGCCCAACCAAGCCGCGCAAAATCCCTTCGATTCATTTGATCCTCATCCCGCCAGCCATGCCAACGCCGGCGCGACCAAATCTCGACTCGGTTTCTCTATAGGGGATAATTGAGACACTCGGCCTGCCGGCCGCCGATTCGTTCACTCAGTCACGACGCGCGATGGCTTCCGCCGAGCTTTGGCTTGCGCTGCTTGTTCCTCTTGCACTCCGCGCCCGGCCGGTACTTTGGCAGGTCGCTCATCGGGATTGCCGCCAACTCCATGATCTTGTCATAGGCCGCAGCCGTTCTTGCTTGTTTCCTGGCATATCGGCAATTGTAGCCCGTCGAGAAACGTACGAGGGCGCGTTTTTCGTTCCGAACCCAGGGCTTCGTGCGTCGCGGGGTTCTTCGTTCCTAACGATCCACATGGCGAATTAAGTGATTCAAGCTGGTTCGACCGGCCTTAGGGGTATACTCGAACGGATGATGGAAGCGAAAATGGCAACCGCGGTTCAAACCCGTTCTGAAGCTCGTGTTGCCGGCTCTCGCTCTACCTTCCGCGACGTTACCCGCGCGCAATGGAACGCCTTCTTCGCCGCATTTCTCGGCTGGGCCTTCGACGGATTCGATTTCTCCATCCTGAGTTTTCTACTCATCGACATCCAACACAGCTTCACAGTCGACAAAGCCCTTGCGGGCGCGCTCGGAACTGTCACGCTCGTGTTTCGCCTTGTGGGGGGACTGGGAGCAGGGACCGCCGCCGACCGCCTGGGCCGCAAGCTCCCTTTGATCCTCTCCATCCTCTGGTTAGCGCTGTTCAGCCTGCTCAGCGGCTTTTCCACAAGCTACGCGATGCTCTTTGGATTCCGCGCGCTGTTCGGGATTGGCATGGGGGGCGTCTGGGCGGCGGGCATGCCGCTGGCGCTCGAACACTGGCCCGACCACTTGCGCGGCGCGGCATCCGGACTCTTGGCCGGCGGCTTCTATTGGGGCTACATGCTCGCCGCCGTTGTTTTCCAACTGTTGTACCCACTCCTGAATGAACCGAACGGCTTCGGATGGCGGACGTTTTTCTGGTTGGGCGCCGCGCCGGTAATACTGGCGCTGTGGACCTGGCTGCGGGTGAAAGAGAGTCCCGTGTGGCTGGCGCGCCGTAGCCACCTCAAGGAATCCAATCAGCGCGACGGCCTGTCGCTCCTCCGCATCTTTCATCCCGACCTACTGGCCACTACCATCCAGACCTCCCTCCTCATGGGCGCTTTCCTAATGTCGTACTACTCGATCAACTTCTGGTATCCGACCTTGCTCCGTGAAGCGCGTCGACCGGCGATTCCATATCTCATGGCCCTGAACGTCGGCGCAATCCTGGGGACGGCGCTATGGGGACGTGTTTCCGAAACGCGAGTGGGCCGAAGGGGAGCCGCCACAATGGCGGCGCTGATTGGTGTGCTGGTGATCCCCCTATTTGCCGGACCACACTCTTCCCTGATGCTGTCGGTCGGCGCGCTCCTCATGGGCGCATGTGGCATGGGCGTTTATGGCATCGTGCCGTCGTATCTCACTGAACGCTTTCCCACCGCCGCGCGCAGTGTCGGACCGGGCTTTGTCTATCACGTCGGGGCCGCCCTCGGATCGATAGCGCCGGTGCTTATCGGGGCGCTCCAGGACCGGGGCGTCAAGCTCTCCGCCGCGATGGGCGCCTGCATCCTGGTTTCCGGCCTCTTGCTCGCCATGTTGATGTGGTTTGGTCCGGAAACGCGAGGCCGAAGCTTCACGCCATCGGCTTGACACCGTCAAGCGGATTCCTGGATGAATCTAGTGGAGCCGGGACTGCTCGGAAGCTGCGCTGTGCGGTCCACCACGCCTTTGGGGCCACCAATTCGAACCACCCTAGGGAGATGCTGTTCCAAGTGGCATCCACCCCATTTCCGATCAGTCTCATACCCACGTCGGGTTCACTTCAAACTCACTGGGGAACATGTTCAGATACTGCACTACCCGTGGAAACGAACCTAAGTTCGGTGTCGCGGCGTGAGGCAGCGCGTGATGCCAGATCACGAGATCCCCGGCCTGGCCAGCGACGGGAGTGGCCTGTAACTCTTGGCGCGCCACGTCGCGCGGATTTTCGCTGGCCGGTATCTGCTCCAGCCATTGTCCGAGCCAGCGGTGACAACCGGCGACGCAACTGAACGCGCCCTGATCGGCGGCGGTATCGCTGAGATACAGAATAGCTTGTGTGCCGAAGCAAATCGGCGGAGCGAGAGTCATGTCCCAATGTAGCGGGGTTCCCTGAAACGCATACCCCGGCCGCAGCGGTGGATTGACGCCGCAGACGTCGACATTCATCCACAAATCGCGGCGTCCCCAGATTTGAGCGAAAGCAGTATGGATGCGCGGCGAATTGCGGTTCTGCCACAACGCCGGATGGTGCGCCAGAGGTATCCAGATATTTGCGCGATACCAGGAGTCCGGCTCATGTGGGGACATGCGCGCGTAAGAGAAGATCGCGTCAATGGCCGCCGAGCACGCCTTGGCGCTCACAGCCTTTTTGACCACAACATAGCCCTGTTCGTCCCAAAACGCCAGATCATCCTGGGAAAGTACGGGCTCGCTGAGGACACTTTCCAGCGCGAAGGCGCCCTCCCCGCGCAGGGCCGCATTGAGGCGCTGGACGCGTTCGGGTTCCATATTTCCGCCGTTCCTTGCGAGCACCCAAGCCTCGAACTGCTCAAACGATGGCGCCGCGATGGTCAGGAAATCGAGCGTCTCGCGAATGCCAAGCCGCAAACCCGCGAGAAGTACGCTATCGGCTCGAATTTCGGCGGCATTTGGAGGCTGTCGTGTGCCGCAATCCGTTGCGCGGACGTACTGTTTCCATAATCGCTTCAAACCGAAAACACCTAGTGTGCCGCAATCGGAATGCGCTATCTGGCTCGCGCACATTTGAGCCCCGCACATTGGAACGATGATACTAGCACGACAGCACGCTCAGTCTTCGAGGAGCGGCGTGAAAGTGCCGGAGTCAAAAGCGGTCTTGCGCGCGATTTCCGTTTATCATCCGGCAGCGCAATCGGAGTATAATACTCGGCTAACTGCTACAAGTGAAAAAGATGCGCGCCAGTGAAAAAAGTCGAAAAAGTCGAATATGACCAACCTCGATCTGCGCCCGCTCTCTTTAGGTGAAATTCTCGATCGCACTTTCTTCCTTTATCGCCGCCACTTCCTCGTGTTTATGGGTATTTGCGGCATACCCGAACTCATCGTATTGGCTTTCACGCTGGCGCGCCTATTTACGGTGAATTCCGCGAGCGGCTCCATATCGTTCAGCGTGATTCTGACCTTGCTCCTGCTGGCGGCAAATGTCCTGGCGTATTTGTTGTCGCAGGGCGGCACGATACTGGCGGTATCGGACTTTTATCTGGGACGCCCGGCGTCGATCGGCGGGGCTTTGCGCAGGGTCGCCAGTGAGCTCGCCCCACTACTCGGAGTGATCGTACTGAATGGCTTGGCCATCATGGGAGGATTAATCCTGTTGGTGATCCCGGGCATCTACGTTGCCTGCCGCTTGCTCATCTGCGTGGCGGTCGCGTTGATCGAGAACAAAGGCCCGCGCGACTCGCTCTCCCGCAGTTGGGAACTCACGCGGGATAACGCTGGAGGCGCGTTCGTGATTCTGCTGCTGTGGGTGGTCATCGCCTATGCTGCCCTGGGGCTTTTTGCGCTCCCCTTCAGCATTCCTTTGGCGTTAAGCATCCGGAATCCGGGCATGCTGCAATTCTGGACGGCCCTGGTTCAGGTTGGTTCCACCATCGCCACGGTGCTGACGCGGCCCGTCCTGTTAATCGCAACCTCCATCTTCTACTACGATTTGCGGGTTCGAAAAGAGGCATTCGACATCCAGTTCATGATGAATCCGGAATCCCAACGCTCTCCCAATGCGAGCGGTCTGCCCTCGATTATTTGAAAGAGACTGGAATCGCACGCTTGAATCGCCGCGTACTGCTCTCCATTTCCGCGTGTCTCGCATGTCCGGCATGGTTTGCCGCAAGCGCCAGGGCGCAGCCGTCCGCGCCGGACCAAAGCCCGGCGGAACTAGCGGCCCAATTGCGCCAGATGAAATCGGGACTGGATAAGAATCCCCCGACTTTGCCCGCGGCCGTGCCGGATCACTGGAGGGTGGTTACCTCCGACGGCCACTATTCCATCGCGTCGCAACCTCTTCAAGCGCAGCTCGACGAGGATCACATTCCCGCGGCACGGCAGTGGCTGGATCGCATGGCGCGAGAGCTGGAAGCCTATTCTGCAACGCCGGAGGAATCCCCGGCGGCCGCGCGCGCCAGCTTGACGAAAATTCTCGCGCGTCGTGAATTTTCGCATGTCCATCCGCCGAGCGCCTGGGATTTGTTCCGCGAACGTGTGGCGGCGTGGATTGCGTCGCTTCTGCAACGCATTCTTGGTGCGGCCGGCCAGCACATCGGCGCCGGGCAAGTTCTGTTCTGGATTCTGATCGTGGCCGCCATCGGATTGATCGCAATGTGGCTGGTACGTCTTTGGAGGCGCACCGATCCCCTGCTCGCTCTCCCTCGCGTGCTTCCGAGCCTTGCTTCTCGCGACTCAGTCGCGTGGCTCGGCGAAGCGCGGCAGGCCGCTGCTCGTTCTCAATGGCGCGAGGCGATTCACGCTGTGTACTGGGCCGGCATCGCGCGCTTGCAGGAGAACCGCGCGCTCTCGGAAGACCGCACCCGCACCCCGCGCGAGTATCTCCGCCTCATTCCCACCGGGCAGCCCGCCCGCAGCCCTCTCGGCGCGCTCACTGTGAGTCTGGAGCGCTTCTGGTACGCCAAGCAAGCCGCGGGCATGGCCGATTTCGATGAGTCCCTGAAGCATCTGGAGGCCCTGGGTTGCCGTCTGGATTAATGCCAAGCGCGGTGATGTCCAGCGGGCTGAGTTCAGCCGACCGTAAGCTGCTGTGGGGCGCGGCGGCACTCGCCGTCCTGCTGCTTGCCTCGATGGCCGCGTTTGCGCCTTCGGCCACCGGTGAGGCTAGTGCCATCCCGTCCAGTTACGACTCCTCGTCCGGAGGCGCGCTGGCCGCTTACATGTTGCTTGGGGAACTGCATTATCCAGTCCGGCGGTGGGAACAGCCGCCAGCCAATCTTCGCATGCCGGGCGAAGGATCGTTGCTGATCCTGGCCGACCCGGCCGATCCTCCTTCGCGGCAGGACCGCGAAGCACTGATGCACTATGTCGAAAGCGGTGGCCGCATTCTATTTTCCGGCCCAGCCATCAGTCTGTTCTTTCCCGGCGCCGGTTTCCTATTTCCAAATCTCGACCCGGCCTGGAAAGAGTTCCACCCCAGTTTTCCCGGCTCCCTTTCGCGCGCGGCCGGAACGATCGTCATGCGGCCGGCTGCGTTTTGGACCGAGCTCACCGAATCGCAGATCCAGTTCTATGGGTCGACGGGTCGGGCCGGCGATCAGCCGGTGGTCGTCGCCTGGAGGATCGGGCAGGGAGAAGTTTTCTGGTGGGCCGGAGCGACTCCTTTGACCAACGCCGGCATTTCCGAGGCCGGAAATTTGGACCTCTTTCTCAACACCATGGATTCCATCGGCCGCCGGGACTCCGCAACGATCTATTGGGACGAATATTTTCACGGCGCGCGCGGTTCGCTGTGGGGCTATATTCAAAAGACGCCGATTCCGTGGGGATGCGTGCAACTCGGCATTCTTATGCTCGCCGTGTTGTTCACATTCAGCCGGCGCGCCGGTCCGTTGTTTCACCCGGCGCCCGTCTCGCGGCTCTCACCACTCGAATTCATCGAGACCATGGGCGGTCTCTACCAGCGCGCGGGCGCAGCTGCAATCCCGGTCGACGTTTCCTATCGCAGGCTGCACCGCGAGCTGTCCCGCCGGCTGGGATTGCCTGTGGCCACCGGCGATGCGGAACTGGCGCGCACCGCGCAGCAACGGCTGGGCTTGGATCCGGAGATCGCTGAAGTTCTGCGGGAGGCATCGCTCGATGCGAAGCTACGGAAGCTTCCCGCCCGCCAAGCGCTCAGGCTGGTGAAAAAGATGGAGCGCTACTTATTGCAACTACGCATGCTGGGCGCGCCTTCCCAGGAGAAAAATTAACCGTGGAACTTCTTTCCGCACTTGCCAAGCAGGTGCGCGCGGAATTGGCGAAAGTAATCGTCGGCCAAAGCGAGGTCGTGGACCAGCTTTTGCTGGTGCTGGTGTGCAACGGCCATGCCGTGATCGAAGGCGTGCCGGGACTCGCCAAGACGCTGGCCGTGAAATCGCTCGCGCGCATCTGCGGTCTCGGTTTTCAGCGCGTGCAATGTACGGCCGACTTGATGCCGTCCGACATCACGGGCACCAACGTCTTTAACCTGAACACCAGCACCTTCAGTTTGCACCCCGGCCCGGTTTTCACCGATCTGCTGCTGGTGGATGAAATCAACCGCACCGCGCCGCGCACCCAAGCGGCCTTGCTCGAAGCCATGGAGGAGCGCCAGGTGACCATCGATGGCAAGCGCCATCCGCTCCCGGAGAATTTCACCGTGCTCGCCACGCAGAATCCCGTGGAATTCGAGGGGACCTATCCATTGCCTGAAGCGCAGCTCGATCGTTTCTTGTTGAAGATTCGCATCTCGTATCCGAACGCGGAGGAGGAAGTCGAGATCCTTTCCCGTTACGACCAAGGGTTCGGCGTACGGCGCCCGGAAGATGTGGCGCTGGAGGTGATCGATCGGGCTCTGCTCGCGGGAGCGCGTCGCGAGGCCGGTGCGCTCAAAGTAGAACCCGCGCTGTATTCCTACGTCGTGAACTTGATTCGCCGCACACGCGATTGGCCGGCCATTTCGCTGGGTGCCAGCCCGCGTGCCGCCATTGGCCTATTCCACGCCGCGCGTGTGCTGGCCGGAATGGATGGCCGCGACTATCTGCTGCCCGACGACGTGAAGGCGGCGGCTTTCCCCGTTCTGCGCCATCGCATCATTTTGAAGCCCGAAGCCGATCTCGAAGGTCTGACCACGGACCAGGTGATTCAGCAGGTGCTGGCCGCGGTGGAGGTCCCCAAGTAATCCCATGCCGAGCGAGTCGCTGATCCCCGCGGCCGTCGACGCTCGTCTGCGGCCCCAAGGACGGGCGCCGTTCGCATTCGGTCCGCGCTTCTTCGTGGTGTTGTTGTTGGGCCTGCTGTGGATCATTCCGGCATGGTGGTCACCGCGTTTCGTCATGGTCATGTTCCTCTGGGACGCGCTGGCGGTCGTGGCGTATATCGTGGATTGGCTGCGCTTGCCGGCCCCGGCGCAATTGGAAGCACGCCGCCACTGGACCTCCGCGCTTTCCTTCGCGCGAGCGGCCGAGGTGGAGATTGAGCTCGAAAATTTCGGCCGCGCGCCGGTCTACGCCGCTTGCATCGATGAAACTCCGGCCGCGCTTTGCGACCAGCCACCGCAGGCCGAGTTCGCGGTTCCAGCGGTTGGCCCGGTCCGGCGTTCCTATTCCGTGCTCCCTCGTTCGCGCGGCGACGTTCCGCTCGGAAACCTGTACGTTCGCTACCGCGGTGCTCTGCAGTTCGCCGAACGCCGCGCCGTGGCGGATCTTTCGCAAACGGTTCGGGTGCTTCCGGACCTGGAACTGGCGCGGCGCTTCGCCTTGTATCTGATCCGCAGCCGTCAGGTGGAGATGGAAAAACGCCGCAGACGCTTGCGCGGGAGGGGCCGCGAATTCGAGTCCTTGCGCGAATATCGTCAGGAAGACGATATGCGCGACATCTGTTGGACCGCCACTGCGCGCCGCCATCAGCTCATCACGCGTACCTATCAAATGGAGCGCAGCCAGACCGTCTGGATCGTGCTGGACGCCGGGCGCCTGTTGCGCGCCCAAGTGGAAGACCCGCAGCGCGGCTTTCGTTCCTCCAAGTTGGATTACGCGGTGGATACGGCGCTGTCGCTCGCCCAGGTGGCGGCGCAGCAGGGCGATCGCGTCGGATTGCTGGCTTACGGCCGCTCCGTGCAACGCCTGGTGGGCATCGGGCGCGGCCCGCTGCACGTCCGCACGATTCTGGACGCGCTGACGCAGGTTCACGCCGAGACGTCGGAGGCCGATCATGCTTTGGCGGCGCGCGCGCTGCTGCACACCCAAAGCCGGCGATCCCTTATCATTTGGATCACCGATTTCGCGGAAACGGCTACCACGCCGGAAGTCATCGAATACGCGGGGCAGATGTCGGGACGGCACTTGGTGGTTTTCTCGGCCATCTCGCAGCCCGACCTGCTGGCGATGGAACATTCGATCCCCCAAAACGAAGAGGAAATGTTCCGCCACGCTGCGGCGTTGGAGGTGATCGAGAGGCGCGACCTGCTGCTGCGCCGGCTGCGCCAGCAAGGCGTGCTGGCTTTTGATCTGACGCCAGGAACGCTGGCTGAGTCCCTGGTGAATCAGTACTTGGAGATCAAAGACCGGGGCTTGCTTTAGGCGCGGGCGTTCGGCCTGCGCCAAGGCGCCCGCGGCCTGCTCCAAAAAGATACGCCAGCAGCGCCGCAAACAGCACCGCGCCGAGCGTGAATTTCATCGCCACGGGAGCGTCACTGGGAGAGAAGAAGCCTTCGATCGTGCCTGCAATCAGCAACAGCGGCAGCGTACCGAGCACCAGCCGCGACGCCCGTCCACCCGCTTGCGCCAAAGACTCCCGGCGGGGCAGAAGACCGGGAAACAGCCATCCGCGCGCGATCTCCAAACCCGCCGCTCCCGCCAGGAAAATCGCCGGAAGCTCCAGAACCCCATGCGGCGCCACAAAGCTCCATAGCGCCAGCGCCATTCCCGCGCGCCAGGTGGCGGCTCCCACTACACCGAGCATTAGGCCGTTCAACACAATCATCCAAACGGTTCCCACCGCCGTGATTCCGAGCGCGAACACGGTGAACGCGACGGTCAGATTGTTGGTCGTGATCGCCGAGGACGCCACGGGTTTAATGGCGACCACCGGCTGCGTCCACATCTGGCGCCGGTCGATGTCTTCCATCATTTGCGGACCCAGCAATCGGTGAGCAAAACCGGGATCGTGCAGCGTCACAGCCCATCCCGCGGCCGCGGCAAGCAGAAAAATCGCCACCACCAGAATGGTCAGCGGCAACATTTCGCGGAAAATCCGCGGATAAGTCCGGCCATAAAAGTTGATCAGATTGCCTGCCTGGGGCCGCTGGCCCATGTAAATTAAGTTGTGGGCGCGCGCCAGAAGCTGGTTGAGGTAAGCTGCTAGTTGGGGATTCGAAACGTCCTGAAGCAGTACCGATAAATCCGAGGCGGTTTGGCGGTAAAGGAGGCCGAGTTCCTGCAACTGCTGGTGATCCAGCCTGCGGATGCCGCCGTGGGCCAGCCGAACCAACTGCTCCAGCCGGTCCCAGTGATCTTTTCTTTTCGCTATCCAATGGATGGAAACCATGCTTCCTCATGAACCGAATGCGCCGGCATCGCTCTCAGACAAGCTTACTATCGATACGCCGGAGCAGATGCCGCTGGAGTTCGCGATTGCCGGAATCGGCAGCCGGTTCCTGGCGCTGGCGATCGATACGCTGATCCAGTTCGGCATGGGAGGCGCGATGTTCATTGCCCTCCTGGTTTTGGGTGCGGCGACGCGGATGGTCTGGCCGCGCCTCTGGTTGTTGGCGGCCTTTCTGTTTTGCGTTTTCCTGCTGATGTTCGGATATTACGCGATCTTCGAAATCATTTGGAATGGCCAGACTCCCGGCAAGCGGGTAGTCGGGATCCGCGCGGTAAAGGAGACCGGCCGGCCGCTCACGCCTTCCGAGATCATCGGACGTAATCTGCTCCGAATTGTCGATCAACTTCCGGCCTTCTACGCAGTCGGGATGGTGGTGGCGTTGCTGAACTCCAAGAACAAGCGGCTGGGCGATTTCATCGCGGGGGCGGTTGTCGTTCGCGAGTCGTCCTTGAAAGAGATCAAAACGCTTTGGCACACCACGCCGCCCGTCCAGCAGATTTCTGCCGGCCTCGGCGCGAGCACAGCGGCGCTCGTTTCCACTGCGCCGCTTTCCCTGGAAGAGCTGGCATTAATTGACGCGTTCCTGCACCGGCGTTACGATCTTTCGCCTGACGTCCGCTCGCGCATGGCCGGGGAGATCGTGGCTCGTCTGCAGGCCAAACTCGCACCCGACGCCCCATCGCGCTTTTCCGCCGAATCCCTGTTGGAAGCGCTCTCTTATGAACGCAGATCCACGGGCAGATTCTAGCGCGAGATCAGCGCGGCGATTCCACCATGGAAGCCGCCGCAGCCCCGAGGCTGGGGCCAGATCCGCGAGGCATTGGCCGGCACTCAGTTTAGGACCCAGCTCGTGAGGGCTGCTGTTCCATCCGCTGCTGCATACCCTGTGTCAACAGTTGTTGCAGAGCGTCCGCTTTGGTTCTCTGGTCGGGTCTCAGCGTGTTATAAACTTTCGCCGCGGCTGAGCTTCGAATGGCCGGCAACTGGCCGATTTCCTGTCCCTCGGTTGTGGAAAGGCGCTGAATCTCGGCCTCGTTGTCAGACCGGACGGCCGCCTTAAGGTCCCGGCTTGTATTCATCAATTCCTGCCGAATTGGCATAGCCGAGCGGCGGGCCTCGTCGATGGCCGTCCGAGCCTGGTCCTTTTGTGCCGGCGTCATTGCCAGCACCGTTTCGATTTCGGTGACAAAGCGGTCATGAGGCGCGTTCGTCTTTTGGGACGGAGCTACGGACGCGAGAAGGCCGAACGCTCGGGTCAGCGGTAAGCAACGGGTGTGGGAACATTGACGACGATATCGATGTGGGGATGGCCGAGCAAGGTGTTGTGAATCAGGCAAGCCTTCGCGGCGCGCAGGACGCCCGCTCGATGCCGTTCATCGAGCTCGGGCGCGGTTATTTCGATGCGAAACGAATCCAGTCGCGCCGGCTGCTGCGCTTTTTCGGCGCTCACTCGCACTTTCAAGCCGTCCATAGGCAAGTGGCGGACCTTCAAATATTGAGCGGCATAATAGGCGGCGCAAGTGGCGAGTGATGCGAGCAGGAATTCCGGCGGTGCCATCCCGGCGTCCGTGCCGCCGTTATCGGCCGGCTGATCGCAGATGACCTTGTGGCTCCGGGCTCGGACCTCGAATTTCACACCGCCTAAAAACTCGGCCATTACTTCCATACGCACCCCTTCCCCACTTGGTGCAGTTTTCGAGCCGCGGCGAGATATTGCCAGCCATGGACTTTGGCCGAGGCGGTGATGGGTGATAGCACGCAATCTGATATGTTTGACGCAAGGAATGCGGATTCAGCCGCTGGTTTGGATATTTATTGGCGCGCTCTTCTTGGCCCACGCCTCAGTCGCCCAGGATCCCGACGATTATCGCGGTGGATGGCGGACGGATCGGGGCGAAGCACACACCTACGAGTTCTCGATACGGGGCGATAAGGTCCGTGGAATTTATTGCACCTACTGCGCCGATGCCACCACGCTGGCGTTTGTCGACGGCGCGTTCGGTCCCGACGGGCTCAGCTTTGTGGTCACGCATGTGGACAGCGACGGCAGCACCGCGTTTCAGGACCACGCGAGTGCGCGGTTCGACCACGGCAAGCTGATCGTAACGGGAACCAGCGGCGCGCACGGCGGCGGGAATTTCGTGCGCACGCTCATCAAGGATCCGCGCGGTCCGGACCCGCTGCCGGTGATCGTGTCAAGATTGCCGAAAGCACCGCCGGTGCCCGCGGTGCCGATCAACCAACAAGGCATTGGTGCGCCTGCGCCGCGCTACATTCAGCCCGGGCCGTGGAAGGCCGCGCTCACGAAAAAGGATGTCGTGGGAGTGTGGCTGGGATTTGGTGTTGGCGCGCCGAAGCAGTATTTCATTATTAAGAAAATGGGCGATAAGCTGCGCGGCATGGTGTGCGGAACTTGCGACAATCCCTACACCATGGCGGCGCTCGACGATTTTGAGATCCAGGGCGACACGCTGCGGTTCAATATCCTGCATGAGGATTGGGGCGACGGCGAATCGCCGACGTTCTCGAAGCACGTCACCGCGCACATCGGTTGGAATGAAATGCGCTGCGTCACCACCGTGGATCACGCGGAACCGCGGCCCGTGCGTCCGATGCCGCCGGGGTTCATTCCAGGATTCTCGCTCGAAGGGCCGATTGCCATTGAGGCGACGGCGGGAAATCGGTGGCCCGAATGGCCGCCTAAGAATACTTCACTGCCGCACTGAGCTTTGCTCTAAAGTGACTTACGCTCGCGAAAGCAGCGTTCCGTACCCCGGCGCGCGTCCGCTCAACCCAAGCAGCCGAACCGCGGCCCAAAGCCCGGCCGGCATACTGGAAACAGCGGGAATGCCGCCTTGCTGTTCGAGAGGGGCCAGGATTTCGAGTGTCCTCAAGCCGCCGCAGGAAACGAGAACCGCATTGGCCGCGGCTTGAGTTTTACGCACGCGCACGCAGAACGCGAGCAGTTGCGGCTGTTTCACGCGGTCGACATCCTCCACCTTCTCGATGCCCAAACCGGTGACGCCGAGTACTTCAAAGCCGGACTCTTTGAGGAAAATCCGCAGACGCCGGTTCACTTCGTTATCGTACGCGGTGGCCGCGACCACGCGCTTGGCGCCGACGTCTTTCAGGCCCTCCACCACTCCGCTGCTCATGCTGGTGGCGGGCAGTCCCGTGGTTTTCTGCAGCGTGTCGATCAGCTTCTGATTGAACGCCGCGCCTTTGTAAAAGCTCAGCGATGTGCCCATCAGAGCCACCGCGTTGGCGCCCTGCGCCGCGAGTTTTTCGCCGGCGGGCTTGATGCGTTCGAGCACGGCGTCATAACCTTCCGGCGTCATCGTCTTCAGGCCGACATCGGCGGAGATGAACCGGACACCCGATGGGTACATCGCCAGCGCCTCGGGCGGGGTGGGCCGGGGGACGGGGAAGATCATGCCGAGCGTGGGATCGGCTGCGCGACCCACCGTCACGCCCGCCAGAGCGATCGAAGTGAATTGCAGAAGTTCGCGGCGGGAGAGTTTCATCGCATCACCAAGCCACCATGGCGTCTTCAAACAGCGCGCTCAGTTCTTCAGGGCCGGCGGGGCGCGGCGAGAGCTTGGTGACACGATGCTGCGGCAGCGTGCCTTCGACGAGCTTCGGAATATCGGAAGATGTGTAGCCGATCTCGCGCAGGCCGTTGGGAGTCTTGAGGCGCTGCATGAACCAGGTGATGCGTTCGGAGAGAATGCGGCCGGCGTCCTCCTGGCGGCAGCGCGCCACGTCCACGCCCAGCGCTTGGGCGGCCTGCATGTGGCGCTCGGGATTCGAAGAAGCGGTAAAACGGAAAACGGCCGGCGCGTTTAATATCACCGAGAAACCGTGCGGCACCAGGGGATGGTCCTGCGAATAGCCAGGCGCGCAGTAGCTTTTCACGTTGCCCGAAACCGGATAGGACATTCCGTGCGGCAGGTGGACGCCTGCATTGCCGAATCCCACACCTGCGTAGGATGCCGCCAGCAGCATGTTGGCGCGAGCTTCGTCATCGGATGGGTCCTCCACCGCGCGGACGATGTATTGCGCCACCATGCGCAAGGCCTGCATCGACCAGACGTCGCTGATGGGGTTCGAGCCTTGATAGGCCGGGCGCAGCAGCGGGCGGCCGGGATAGGGGCGCCCGGAGTAAGGCAGAGCGGTGTAGGATTCGATGGCGTGGCTTAAAATATCTAGCCCGCTCGATGCGGCCACTTGCGGCGGCAAGCTGCGCGTGTTTTCCGGATCGAGCAGGCCCAGCGTCGGCTTCAGACGGCGGCTCGCGATGCCGGTTTTGGCGTGCATACGCGTCAGATCGAAGATGCTGACGCCGGTCGTTTCGCTGCCCGTGCCCGCAGTGGTGGGAATGGCGAAGAGCGGCTTCAGCGCCCCAGGCACCGGCATGCCCTTGCCGATGGGCGGATTGACGTAATCCAGAAAATCGGACGGCGGATAAGTCACGTAGAGGTTCACGGCCTTGGCGGTGTCGATCGTGGAACCGCCCCCGACGGCGAGATAGGCGTCGTAGGGCGACTGTTTCGCGAACGCGATAGCATCCAGGAATGATTCGTCGGTCGGCTCCACGCGCACGCGATCATAAACGTCGAAGCCGACGCCCGCCTTCTCCAACGATTCGAGCGCTGTGGCCACGGGCGCAAGGCGCGCGAGCACCGGGTCCGTGACGACCAGGACCTTGCGTGCGCCTAGGTCCGCCAGATCCATGCCTACTTCGCGCGTGATGCCGGGTCCGAAGCGGATGCTGGACGCCGCCATTTCAAAAGCGATTTCGTTTTTCATCTCCAGAAGTGATGTTACTCGAAACGACGCGCGGAACGGGGATCAGGCGCGGATGGCGTCGGCCATTTCCGCGAGCTCGCCAGCGGTGGTGTCGTTGTCGAGGAGCAAAGATGCTAGCGCCGGGCACAGATCGAGCAGGGCCACCAGATCGCTGGAGGCGAACGCGTCCCGTTCGCGGCGATATA
>JASHQT010000106.1 GCA_030039005.1 Bryobacteraceae bacterium | reverse complement strand
AGGAGCCTTTATGCGCTTACCAAAAGTTCTGGAACCGGGAGCACACGCGTACCGCGTCCGTTACGCGATCGCAACCATCCTCCGAGATCGCATTGCGAACGACGGCGCGTTTACGAACTGTTTTGAGATGGAAGACAGCGAAGCCGTTGTCTGCACAATCCTTCGCCGCGGACTCAGGAGTCCAAAATTGCGTGCTGCACTGGAGAGAAGTCATCTGGTCAACCTTACGCAATGGCTCATTCTTCATCCAGAGTTCGCAGAACCGTACTACAGGTGTTATGCGCAAAGTTTAGAGCAGCACGAATCCAGCCAAACTAGGGCAAATCGAGAGCTAGGAAGGAAGTGTACGGATGAACATTAGGAGGCTGGTCCTCGATGTAGACAAAGCCGTCAGTCGACCCAGTTTGGTTGAGCTCGCCGAGGCTATCGACGAGGTGAGGGGTGTGGAAGGATTCAACATCACTGTCACGGAAATAGACATTGAGACGGTCGGTATGGATGTGACCATCGAAGGCGAGCAACTCGATTATCCGGACCTCGTCAAGGCGATTGAAGCCACGGGAGCAGTCGTGCACAGCATTGATCAGCTCGCGTCCGGCTGCCGCATCGTGGAAAGGATAAAGAGGGAGCGCTAATGAGTCGGATGATCCTCCCTGAGCACATTTTTGCGGTTGTTACCGGCTTGACGGACGGTATACTGACGGCGCTCACGCTTGGTGCCGGCCGAATTGTTGCTTCAACGGAACCGATCACCATTGGCCTGGCGTTCAGAATATCGATTGCGTCTTCGTTGTCGGGAGTGTTCGTTTTCTTCACTGCTGATTACATACGCCAGCGCCGACAGCTTGTTTATTTCGAACGTCAGCTCAGTCTAATGTCAAAGAATCATTTGGCCGCAACACGCCTCGGACAGGCAGCACGCTCCGATTCGATGCGAGCTGCCGCTATTTCAAGCATCTGCAATCTGCTGGGCGCCCTGCTGCCGCTAATCACCGGTGCGCTCTTGCCGCGGTTTTCCTGGCTCGCCATTGCGATCGCACTCCTTGCATTGAGTGTCTTGGGCGTGACTGCGGCGCGCTCCCTCTACGGTAACCCCATCTTATGGGCTGCTGCGTTGGTCGTCGCTGGAAGCCTGCTTACTATTACCGGAATAGAACTCCGCATTGTCTAATCTCTACCCGCGTTGCCCGCGTCACCACCGGTCTCGGGGAGGTCTTTGAAACCATATCGTTCACTCCACTCGCGGATGACGCTGTACGGGTCACGCCGATGCGCCGCCACATTCGCGGCTGCCTCGGATAGGACAGGTACCGGAAATCGGATGATGAGGCTCTCGCGCCACATCTCCGCAAGACGTTGGGCCCAAACGTCCGTCACATTCTTGTCGCCGGACGCATAAGACGCTCTGACGTTCGCCAACAACTCGTTAACTCCCTGTCCCTCGGTCGCGATCGTTCTCACGATTCGGGGGGCCGACCCATCCGGGTTCTGCGATAGACTCAGAACCGATTTCAATTCGCTTTCCAGTTGGTCGACACCGGGCCGGTCGGCTTTATTGATTGCGAACACATCGGCGATTTCAAGCAGCCCTGCCTTGCTAGCCTGGATTTCGTCGCCAAGGCCCGGCATGAGAACAAGCACTGTCACGTCCGTCAGCCGCATGACGTCTACTTCGTCCTGCCCCGTACCAACGGTTTCGATCAAGACAACGTCGCGTCCGGCCGCGTCAATGAGGAGCGCGACATCGAGTGTTGCAGCCGCAACGCCTCCCAATGCACCGCGTGTAGCCATCGAACGTATGAAGACGCTGGGATCGTTGTAATGCCCCATCATCCGGACGCGATCCCCCAAGAGGGCGCCACCGGAGAAGGGACTGCTCGGATCAATCGCGATGATACCGACCGTCTGCCCCTCCTGCCGCAAAGCTCGGGCAAGCTGATCCAGTAACGTACTCTTGCCGGCCCCGGGCGTTCCCGTTACGCCCACCATCAGGGCTCTGCCCGTAAAAGGGAACAGATGTTGCAGCAAGGTGCTCGCGCGCACTGAACGATTCTCGACCGCACTGATGGCCCGGGATAGCGCGCCGATGTCGCCGCTCCTAATCCGACCGGCCAGTTGTTCCACCCATTGATGCGATGCGTTATCGGCTGTTGCTCGCTCGTGCGGGAGAGCGTTGGGGGATGAGCTCGAACGTTCAACTCTCATCAAAGTTCCATGGAGCAACGATCGTCTTGAGCCCTGCTAAACGGGAAAGCCCAACTTCGTATGCTCTCTGTTCTTGTTCCGTCGCGAGATGCCGTCTCAGAGCCTCGTGTTTGAGCGAGTACCGTTGCATCTCCTCTGCCACACGATCGAGGACACGTGACTGCTCATCAACCAAGAGCAGCGCCACATCCATCGGCGGATTGGCAAGTAGCACAAAACAGAGATGGCGTACGCAAAGGGACGGGAACTTCTGCGTGCCCTCATCGCTCGACAACTGAGTAACGACCTTTCTGGAAGTAGCCCTTTCTATTTCCGCCATCAGTTCACAGGCCTCACAGGTCCCTGGTCGCGGAACAAGCTTTTCAAGCGCATCGGCCAGCGCTCCTGGGGACGAGGCCCATTTTGCAACTGAGCGCAGACGATCACTTAGCGACTCGAGAACGGGCGGGTAGGCGGAGCAGACGCCTTGCGGGGAAGCGATGGCCTCGTACTGCCAAGTATGCAATCCGCAAAAGCCGCCCCGCTTGGCGTGGGTCTGCTGACGAACACCGCGCGTTTGTAATTCATACTGACGCCGTCTCATGAAATCGAAAAGTTTCGTCTCCTGTTCCACACAGATGACGCAAGAGGCCCTGATATCCGACCGCGGTACCCGATCCCCATCAATCAATTCCAAACTCGGTTTTTTTGATTCAATGATTCCCAATTCCGCCACGACACGATCCAGACTTGCAGAAAGCTGCTCGACAACAGCCACCTCCTCAGGGGTGACCTGCCTGCGGATGATCTCGCGTTGTCGCTTTACGAGATCGCCGATTCGCTCCTGCATTCTCCTTTTGAGGCGATCGATCCAGTCCTCTCCCGTCCGCTGTAGTACGGTTTGCCCTTGCTCCATACAGACAGAGAGAAACCCGTCTAACTTCCTTAGCATTCTGCGTCGCACGACGCTTCTGAGAAATGAGAGTGGAGCAAATGCCAGCCACCAGGGCGCTGCGAGTTCTTCGGCATCGAATTGTATTCCGCGGACGACGACACGTACATCATCGAACAGCTCATCCCCTTGCAGTCCTCCTTCGATGCTGCGGACATCCGCGCCGATTGCCTCAGCACTAATCCGTGTCAACCTCGTGACGTCTTGCTCAACAGATTGAAGGTCGGGAGCTGCGATACCCCGAAGGAATTCCCCAATCGACTGTTCGCAGTCTGTGAGCCAGTTCATAAATCGCTCTTGAGCGATATCCTGGACTACCTTGCTAGGATCGGCCGGCGAGTCGTCGCGCCAGATATTGAGTGCCGCTAATGACCGGTCAATTTCGACAGGCAGCTCGGCCTTAAGCTGGGTGATCAGACCGCCTAATTCCGGCTCGAAATATCTCGGCAACTCCAAACCAACCCTTGTCCTTAACCGTCCTATGATTTTGTCGAATTCAGCTCGTCCTTCGTTCGCTCGTCGTAGAAGTTCCTCCTCCAGTTGTTTGGCCTTCTCGGCTTCTGTGCTCAGAGCTTGTGAGATATGAACTTCGAGGGCCTGCCGCGTGAGAATATCAGCAGTGCGGTCAGCGACACGCTGCAGCAATTCGCGCGCTTTCCCAATCTTAAGGAAGTCAACCAGCGCAGCCTCCAGTTGAGGCAGGCCCGCTAGCGCACGCTCGTCGTACTCGCCTCTCAGCTTGGCCTTAAGACCATCTCGGGCGGAAACGAAATAAACCAGCGGCTCCGCGTCCCCGAACACCTCGCGTAGCCGCTCCTGCGTGAACGCCGCAACCGACGCCTGCTCCTCGGGTGAGATCAAATCGAGCTTATTCATCACCAGGAATATTTTCCGGACGTGCTGCCGCACCTGCCTAAGGAACTGCAGCTCCGCTTCAGTCAAAGGTGATTCAACGCTGGTCACGAAGATTACTGCGTCGGCTTCTGGGAGAAATTCGGTCGTTGTCACCGTGTTTGCAGCGATCGCGGAACCGATACCGGGCGTGTCGATAAAATAAAATCCCAAGCGCAGGAGCTCAACAGCGAGTTGCACCTCGGCAACCGCAACCCGTTTTTCGTTTCCGGGATTTCCTTCCTGCGTGACGAATTGGGAAAGATCGGCGAGCGGGACTTCCGACGGGTAGGATGTCCATTTCCAATGGATCAGGACACGTTCGCGATCTCCGTAGGACACGGTTGTAATCACCGAAGTCAAGGGAAGCACGCTGGTCGGGAGTCGCTCAACTCCCAGAATGGCGTTCATCAGGGAGGATTTCCCGCGGCTAAACTGGCCGACCACTACAAGGTTAAATCGATCTTCAGCGAGGCGAGTGAGCAATTTCCTACAGTCGGCTGACTTAACCTCGTCCCTTCGCTCGTCAGCTCGCTGCTTCAGCGCGCGTACAATATCCGCCAGCTCCAACTTCAGCCGCGTGTACTCCTTCAACCCTACGCTTGACTCATTCGTAGTCACTGTCTTGTTCCGTTCAATCGTAGGCATGAAATCCTCGTTCTTGCTACTCCGTTCCGTGCTCGCGAGCCGCCAGTCGGCGCTTGACCCGCAATAGGACTCGTAGAGCGCGATCCATGACTCTCTGCTCACCGGGCATCGAATCCCGGCGCGTTGTTTCCGCCTCCAGGATTGCTCTCCCTACCGGATAGACGCGAACCAGACAGTCTTCGATTTCCTCCTGAGCAAACCAAGGAACCGACGGCAAAATCTCAAGCACACGACGCACGGTGGCGAGTTTGTCCTCCGAATCGCCGAACTTCGTCGCAACCTTTGACACCGCGATCACTACTTCTGAATGTGAGTCTGAGAGAAGGGGGCGCAGCACCAGCCAGACATCGGACCCTAACCTGAGTTCCGTAAGGAGATTCAAGGCGCTCACACGCCTTAGTACGCTCGATGGTGCTTCCTCTTCCGCGGAAGGAGCTCGGGCGGTCGCGGCTTCGAGCAGTGCCGGCATTGCTACCGCTCCCAATTTTCGGAGAGCCTCTTCGGCCGCTGATCGGCACATATCATCTTCCAGGGCGCGGATAAAATAGGGGATTGGTTCAGGTCTCTTAAACGCCCCCAATGCCTCGACCAGTCCCAGCTGTGGAAGTGGAGAGGCGATTTTTGAGAGGGTCTGGAAAACCTCCGGCGTACGCCAGGCCGCCAGTGCTCGGGCGGCAGCGTTCTCTACGGCTTGCTCGCCAAGCCGTACGGCGGGGTCAGGAATCTCCTTCTTCCACGTCAAATATTCAATCAGTGCGGCCTTGGCGCCAACGCCGGCGAGAGCTTCAACGGCCCACCGCCGGGGCTGATAAACCGCGCTTGGCTTGCCGCGAAAGAGAAACTCCTTCAGAGGCTCGATGATGGCACGGCCCTGGAGAATCAACTTCGCTACCGTCCGTTCGCCCGCCTCCAACGAGTTTAGATCCCGGACCAACTGACTGATCTCCGTATCTGGTGCGTCGTTGACAAATCTTTCAATACCCGAATTCCCTTGGCCAGTCATCGTTCACCTCTTATCAATCGGAATACCCTGAATGAGCGCGGGTCGATAGCGGATCGATCCGCTAGCAAGTTATCAGCTCATCAAGCGCTCGGAAAGTGGATGCAGTTGATTAAGCGAAGTGAGCCCGTCCTCGGACTTTCCGATTGGCATCGAAACCCTTCCTGCTCTACGAGGGATCCTCGCCGGCCGATGCTAGTGCCTCTGCTGCGCTCGGCTCGGCGGGACTTCAAACCAGCGGAAAAGAACGTGGGGAGATGTTGGTCACTCTTCCGCCCGAGGAATCCCTCACAGGAGTCATCTTCCCCTGGTGGGGCGGTTCAAGGTGAACTCCAACACCTGTCTTAATTATGGGCGTCAACCTAGTTCCAGTCAACCGTATCAAAGATGAGGCATTCTCTTCGAAACCCGAGCCCTGGCCGGAGGTCCGCCAGCGCACCGGATCATGGAGGCTGAGGAAATGGTTACTCTCAATCGTATCCGTGGCAGGCGAATTGCATCAATGGCGACTGATGTTATGATGTGAACGAAGCGTTTGTCTGTCGGCGGTGGAGTCCGCATAACGTCGCCAGCGCGGCCAATGACTCCTGCAGTTGCGAAAACTGCGGGACCTTCGTGAGTTCCCGCAAAGGATGGGAGCTCGACGGTGGGCCGGAGCACTTCTAATGACAAAGCGGTAGATCTTCGAGCGCCTGTGACTTTCCGGGGCGCTGATTCCATATTCGCGGGCACAATCCAATGTGGCGGGCTACCGTCCGTTCAAGCTACGTCTCGTCTGATAACTATGCCTAAAACGGAGCGCGCAAAGATTTTGAACACGCTTGCCGTTGAACCCGCTGACGCCGTGTGTTCTGCGCGTTCGCAAGCCCAACTCGAGGGCTGCAATGGGTGAACAGGTTGTTGTCCCGATGAATCAGGCATCCCCGATTTCCATTTTTCAGAGTATCTTGTTCGCCTTTAGGTCGGATAAGCCGGAGATTCGGGAAGAGTCCCCTGAGTGTTTTCGTGATCTGAACCTCGATCAGGTCGTAGCGAAGGCAACCGCTGGCCGTGAAGAATACGAGCTGCAGCCGTTCTTCCACACCTCTCTGCGCTCCGTCGCCGAGATCAATTATCGGTACGACATTTTTCGGGATCTCCAGGATCGTCACCTGACGGACAGCGTTCGTGCTTTTGCTGAAGACATGCGGACAATGCGCCGTTATTTGGCGCAGAGAGAAAAACACTACTATGCTCGCCAGAAACAGGCGGCATTCATCGACGCCGTCGATTGCTATTGCTCCGCCGTCGTCCGATTTGCCGAGAGACTCGCGGACGCCTCTCCGGCCTCGCTAGGATTCACGTCATTCCGGAGCTTCCTGACAGCCTATGTGAACTCCCATGATTTTCAGTCCATGGTCGCCGAAACACAAAAGGCGCGGTCCGGCCTAGCCGGAATCAAATATCGTCTGGTTATCCAAGGCAAGCGCATTACAGTCACTCAGTGCGAGGATGAACCTGACTATCGAGCTGACGTGCTCGCGACATTTGAGAAATTCAAGGAAGGGGTTTCAAAGGAATATCGCTTCGATCATCGCTTTATTGTGGAGATGAACCACGTCGAGGCGGCAATCTTGGATTTGGTGGTGCAATTGTTTCCTGACGTTTTTGCGTACTTAGACGAGTACACG
Source organism: Bryobacteraceae bacterium (assembly GCA_030039005.1). Next base: position 15,540 of record JASHQT010000106.1, on the reverse strand, counting down.
GCTCGTCGCTCGCAGTTTGTGGACAATACGATCGCCAGGTTCGATCGCGAGATCGAGTTCTATGTTGCCTGCCTTGACTTCATTGAACCCCTTAAACAAGCGGGGCTCTCCTTCTGCTTCCCAGCGGTATCTGACACATCCAAAGAGATTCTGTCCGCAGAGACGTTCGATCTTGCCCTCGCGGCACGGTTGGTAAGTGAGAACGTCCCAGTGGTAACCAATGATTTCCACTTGACAGGTTCGGAGCGAGTCTTCGTGGTGACCGGCCCGAACCAGGGCGGCAAGACAACCTTTGCCCGGACCGTTGGGCAGCTCCATTACCTCGCGAGCATCGGGTTTCCGATTCCGGGGCGTGCTTCGCGACTGTTTCTGTTCGACAAGCTGTTCACCCATTTCGAGAGAGAAGAGGATTTACGGAATCTAAGTGGCAAGCTGGAAGACGAACTGTTGAGGATTCGGGCCATTCTGGCGGAGGCGACTTCAAACAGTATTTTGATCATGAACGAAAGCTTCCTTTCCACGACGTTGAATGACGCGATCTTCCTCAGCAATGAAATGATGCAGAAAATCGTCGCGCTCGACTTGATCTGCGTGTCCGTCACGTTTCTCGATGAGCTTGCGGCCTTCAGCGAATCGACGGTCAGCATGGTGAGCACTGTAAACCCCGCAGATCCAGCCCAGCGAACATTCAAAGTGGTGCGAAGGCCCGCGGATGGTCTGGCGTACGCCGCGGCGCTCGCAGAGAAGTATCGGCTCACCTACGACGCCGTCAAGTCGCGCATCGCATCGAACAATCGGAAACGGGTGGGATCGTGAAAGTCTTCTTGATGTACCGTGACAAGGATTTTACTGCAGGCGAAGCTCGGGTTCCCAACGCGCCCGACCTGGTGCAGGATTTGGAACTGCAGAAACTGCTCGAGACAATGGCCGATGGAGACAAGTTCTTGCTAGACGTCGCCAAGGCTGCACTCCTCGCCAGCCTCGGCAATGTCGAGTCGATCTTATATCGACAGCACATTCTCACGGACTGTCTCGATAATCCCTGGGTGGTGCGGGAGCTTTACGGCTTAGCTGTAGAGGCGATCGAGAGTGAGAAGAAGGCATGGGGATGGATGGCCTCGCGATATCCTTCGGGCGCCTTACACCGAGGTATTGATGTCTTGGAGATGTTTTCGGCCCTGCTCAGAAAGTTGCGGCAGATCGCAGCCGACAAGGGCGCACAGTTTCATTCCGAAGGGTTTCAGCGCCTCTTCCGGATGATTGCAACCGAACTGGTTGAGCCCTACATGCAGACGGTAGATGACCACGTGGCGCGGCTGAAGTTTCGTGGCGCGCTGGTAATGACGGCGGCACTCGGAACCAGAAACAAAGGGATCGACTACGTGCTTCGGAAGCCCTGGATGGACAGCCGGCGCTGGTGGGAGAAAGCTCAGGACTGGTTAACGGGCAAGCGAGGCTCGAAACTCTTTTATGAGATTGCAGATCGTGACGAGTCTGGCTACCGTGCATTATCAGATCTTACAGATGAGGGGATCTCTGACGTTGGAGCAGCGCTTGCGCAGTCGAGCGATCATATCCTAGGCTTCTTCAACATGCTTCGTCTGGAACTCGCCTTTTACATTGGATGCATCAATCTCCGTGACCGCTTGCTTGGAAAAGGCGAACCTGTCTGCCTCCCTGAGCCGCTGCCCCTGGGTCAGGCGGACCTTTCTACCCGCGGACTGTACGACGCAAGCCTTAGCCTCAGAATGTCAGATCGCGTAGTCAGCAATGACATCCAGGCGAGCGACAAGACGCTGATGATCGTGACGGGTGCCAACCGTGGAGGCAAGTCGACGCTGCTGCGCAGCATTGGCACGGCTCAATTGATGATGCAAGCTGGTATGTTCGTGCCGGCAAAGTTCTTCCGGGCTGATATTCGGCCGAGCGTGTTTACCCACTTCAAACGTGAAGAAGACGCCTCCATGAAAAGCGGGAAGCTCGATGAGGAATTGAGACGAATGACCTCGATTGTCGAGCACCTTTCTTCCAATAGCCTGGTGCTCTTCAACGAATCGTTCGCTTCCACCAATGAACGGGAGGGTTCCGAAATCGCGAGGCAGATCGTGCGCGGCCTGCTCGAATCTGAGATCAAAGTCGTTTTCGTAACTCACATGTACGACTTGTCCCATGGCTTCTACAGCCGGAATATGAAGGATGCGCTTTTTCTTCGTGCCGAAAGGCTTTCAGATGGCCAGCGCACCTACCGATTGTCTGAGGGCGAGCCACTTCCGACAAGTCACGGGGAGGATCTTTATCGCCGCATCTTTGGGGGGTGAGCAGATGCCACCGCAGACAATTCATCGGGAGTGGGCGTCGCTAAGGCGCAAGAATGCCGCCAAAGACGAGTCGCGCCGCCTCTAGTTGGTCAGCAAGGGCCGCTTGCCGGCGAGCCAACGGTAGGTCAACGTTGGGAGAACGCTTGTAACTGGCTCACATATTGGCCTTGACAGGACTCGCAAGATACGATTCTGCCGGCTAGGGCGGTATCGTATCGCTGTCGTTAGATGTCGTAATAGAGGGCGAATTCGTAGGGATGGGGACGGAGTCGCACCGCGTCGGCCTCGTTCTTTCGCTTGTAGCCGATATAGGTTTCGAGTAGGTCCTCGCTGAATACATCGCCTTTGAGGAGAAAATCATGATCCTCTTCGAGCGCACCGAGAGCTTCTTCAAGTGAGGATGGCATCGAAGGTACTGCTTTCATCTCTTCTGGCGTTAAGTCGTAAATGTCTTTATCAAGTGGCTCGCCTGGTTCGACCTTGCCGAGCACTCCGTCGAGACCGGCCATCAGCATCGCTGCAAAAGCCAAATAGCAGTTGCAAGATGGATCTGGCGGGCGGAATTCAACGCGTTTCGATTTCGGGCTGGCCGAGTACATGGGAATGCGACAGGCGGCGGAACGATTTCGCCGAGAGTAGGCCAAGTTAACTGGAGCCTCATAGCCCGGCACAAGGCGCTTGTAGCTATTCGTAGTCGGAGCAATGATCGCGGCGAGGGCCCTGGCATGCTTCAACAATCCTCCGATGTACCACAAGCCAAGTTTGCTGAAACCAGCATATAGGTCGCCTGCGAAAAGGGGACGCTCGTCCTTCCAGAGGCTCTGGTGCGTGTGCATTCCGCTGCCATTGTCCCCGAACAGCGGTTTGGGCATAAAGGTTATGGTCTTGCCGTGCACATAAGCGACGTTTCGTATGATGTACTTGTACATCATCATGTTGTCGGCGGACTTGACGAGCGTGTCAAAGCGCTGGTCGATCTCGCATTGGCCAGCAGTAGCAACTTCGTGGTGATGGCATTCGATATTGAGGCCGCACTGAATCATCGTCTCGACCATTTCCGCGCGCAGGTCCTGATGATGATCGGTCGGAGGAACCGGGAAATAGCCTTCCTTATATCGAGGACGATAACCAAGATTGTTGTCGGCACGTCCCGAATTCCAACGGCCTTCCTCCGCGTCCACTTCGTAGAAGCCTTTGTTCGATGTCTGATCGAAGCGGACGTTGTCGAAGATGAAGAACTCCGCTTCAGCGCCGAAGTAAGCAGTATCGGCCACGCCTGAATTGGTCAAGTATAGTTCGGCTTTACGCGCGATCCAGCGCGGATCGCGGTCATAGTGTTGCCGCGTGACGGGATCGATGACGTTGCATAGCATTACTAGAGTCTTCGTTTCGAAAAACGGGTCGATCATGGCTGTCGCCGGATCGGGGACCAGCAGCATGTCGCTCTCATTGATGGCGGCCCATCCGCGGATACTTGAGCCGTCGAATCCGAAACCGTCTTCAAAGGAACCCTCCTCAAGTTCAGTGATCGGATAAGAAACGTGCTGCTGGACCCCAGGCAAATCGGTAAAGCGGAGATCAAGCTGTTTTGCGTCATTCTTCTTTGCGAATTCAAGGACTTCGTTAGGCGTCAATGTTCCCCCTATTTGGATAATTAAATGCCAGATAGAGCCACTCGAGCTCCAGGTTTAAGACGTAGCGCGCGCTTAGTCGCGCGCCGTCTGGTCCAATCTGTCGCGGTCGTCGAGGTCCACGGCAGCGCGACTGGATGACAAGACTCGCCCCATGCCGCGAATGACGCCGGTGTCACGAGGACCGCCGGCGATGAAATCGGCAAACTAGTCAGCAGCAGGGATTCTCTTGTGAGTTGGTTCGGAAGCAACGACTCGCCAGTCAAGATCCCTGGTAGGAGTCATCTTCCCCGGTCGAAGGGGCGTTTAAGGGCGAACTCCAACGCCTTTATCTATTGTCAACGCATTGCCGGATGGAGTCAACTTTAGATGATGCGGCGGGAGTTTGGGACCGTCACGACTAGTTGCGAAGATTCTTTGTGATGGGGTTGAGACACCGTGACTTGCTCCCGCCGCGAAAACAAATTGGGGGCAATACCGGGCCCGCAGCAGAACTCCCAAACTCCTGGACAGTAATGTAGGATGGCGGAAACGGCGTGGAAGTACTCAAACCAGGACGCATACCTTCTTTCTGCCGGGAGACAAAACGACCCACCGAAGCAGATCAACCTCCCATCGCTGCGCTCACGCGTGGACACCTCCCGCCGTTTCGAGCAGCAGTACTGCACGAGCGCTTCGCCGGCGCCACTAAGCCGCCTTGATCGGAGTCGGGCTTAGGCCAGGCACGATCTCGCGATTCGGATCTCCCACTTTCATTCCGAAGCTTATTACGTCGAAAGCAGACGCAATTGCGGCAAGAATCGAGGTGATCAAACCAAGGTACCCCCCCAGAACGACGAAGCCATGGATGGCGCCCCAATTTCCGATCGCAAGGGCAAGCAATGTTAGCCAAAGCGCAAGTAGGAACAAGAAGCGGATGATGCCGCTCTTGAAGGCCCCCAGCCAGACGTAGCAGAAGAAGACTGCCCAAATAAAGGCGTACCATCCCACATAGGTCGGTGGGTCCGCTGTGCCGACGGAAGTTGCTGCGGCCATGTGGAGGTAGTCCGACCAAAACAGTCCACCTCCGCCGAAGAAAACGATCGCGTCCAAGGCTCGGCCTTGAAGAAACGACAATATACCCATCACAGCGAGTACGACAGCTAGAGGGTATAGCATCGCGTCCCCATAGGCGTAGGATTTAGAGAACCAGGAAGCGTTTGGCATTGAGACCATCCATCCGGTCAACGCGAGGCACATGTACCCGATGGTTGTCGTTGCCACGGATTTTGACGTCTTATTCATGTAGATCCTCCCTTTCTGAAACAACCAGCTCTGGGTGGCGTTAGCGCTGGACTTCCCAGGCAATTGGCCCAACTAACGGCGTAGAGGGACACCGTTCACGTACTCGGCGTGCGACTCCAGCTCCTCTGCCGACGCAAGGCTGACGACTTGAACTTGAAGGCCGGTTCCTACATTCTGTAGAAGAACTTCGCGTCCATTCCTAAGACGGAGGGCATCGCGAAACTGATTCCATGACGCGGAAAGCTCCGTGAACGTCAACTCATCGTCGGGCTGTGCACCGAGGCCTTTGTCCCCTCGAAGTGAAACAGACACCACTTGCAATCTCGCGCCTGGAGGAATACATACTGCCGCCAGGCCGGGGAGAACCGGAGGTCCGGAAAACCAAACCTTTATGGTGCTCCATAGGCCGGTTGGCTTGCTCTCGGATTGGTTTCGGTGAGCGCACAGCTCCTGCAATGCTACAAATCCGACTGACCCGCTGGAGAACTTATGCGTCACCAGGATTTCGCCTTCGTTCGCCAAGCGGTTCGGAAGATTCATCAGCGAATAGTCACACATATTGGATCCTCTCTATTTGCTTTCTGCAACGCTCGCTCGTGCGGTCTTCTTCATTGGTAGAGAGACGGAACGTTCCCATGGAAATGCCTCGCGCCCATAGTGGCCGAACGCAGCTGTCGAACGGTAACTCCAACCCTTTGGATTTCTCAGGCCGAGATACTCGGTGATGGCCTCGGGCCTGAGATCCTTGAAGTACTCCGCAACCCAACGCTCCACTTCCTTGGCATGGGGACGCGTCATAATGCGCACCATTTCCGGTTGGTGTTGCCCGATAGCATAGGCGAGCACCACCATGCACTCCTTTGCCAACTTGTTCTGGACCACAGCCTTTGCGATGTGACGCGCCATGTACGCTCCGCTTCGGTCCACTTTGGACGGGTCCTTGCCAGAATATGCACCTCCACCGACCGGGACGCGAGGTCCGTAGGCGTCTACAACGATCTTTCGTCCCACTACTCCGGCGTCGGCTTTCGGTCCTCCGATTGTGAACCTCCCGGTTCCGTTTATCACTATTCGGGAATCTTCAATGAGATGGGAACCAAGAACGGGTTCGATGACCTTCTTGCGAAGAACCTCGCGAACCTCAGTCGTGGAAACCTGGGCATCATGGTGCGCGGCGAGAACGACACTCTTTACTTTTCCCCCGAGCAACGTAACTTGGCTTTTGCCATCCGGACGCAGCCACTTGGTTCCCATGTCACGAAGCGACTTAAGGCCCAAGCAGAGATCTCTCGCCAACACATATTCTTGTGGCAGCATCTCCGGCGTTTCGTCAGTGGCGTAACCTACCATCACGCCCTGATCGCCGGCGCCGCCGCCTTCAACTCCGCTGGCGTCGCTATGATCTCCGCGCGCTATGTCAGGAGATTGCAGTTTGATGTGGCTGATGACAGTGAGTTCCTCGCCGGGGCCGTACCCAACAACGTTCTCCCAAACGTCTCGGGCTATCTCCTCAATATCGAGATTGGCCCCGGTGCTCATTTCCCCTGAAACAACGAGGAGACTGTCCTTGGCGAGACATTCTATTCCCGCCTTCGTCTTCGAGTCCTTCTGCAAAGCCGTATCCAGAATCGCGTCCGCCACTTGGTCGCAGAATTTGTCGGGATGTCCGTCCGTTACCATCTCAGCGGTAGCCATCGCGCTGTGCGCGCCAAAACGTTCCAAACCTACCTCAGAGTTCATAACTCTGCTCCTTACGTTAGGTTGTTTGGGAGAACACGCGGAGGGAGGGGGTTAAAAAACAAAACCTCCTGCAGCGCTCTCGCCACAGGAGTCATTGATCGCCGTCAAGCGATGTTGGCGCGGACTCCACCGCCACGAACAACCTAACAAATGTCATTGCATCTGTCAAGAAAAAAATCGGATGGCATAATAAAAAATCTTGCCGGATACGGTTTTTTGTGGTGCTGGCGCTCTAGATAGATGACGTTGCTCAGCCGCCGTTCTGAATCCCGACAACGCGACCATCCTCTATCCTCAACATTCAAGTTGCTAGATCGTAGATTCTGAGTAATATGCAACGCTTCTCATTGAGAACATCTTGCCTCACGAAATTCACGATGGCGCGCCCCGTATCGCCGAAGTTCGAAAAGAGATCGCCGTCTAAGCGACAAGCGACCTTTTTTTTGCAACGAGCGCCAATCCCTGCGCGACTGAAGTAAACTCGCTTCCCGTACGTATTCGCTCGGCCCCGAATCGCCGCTCGAAAATCCCTCGGACCGCTGGGACGTACGAGGAACCGCCAGTCAAGAAGACCATGTTCACGTCCGATGGACGAACATCAGAGTCTCGAAGGAGCGAATCGACACAATTTTCAATCGCGGCGACCTCATCCGCAATCCATTCTTCGAAGCAAGAGCGCTGCGCTACCGCATCAATGTTGATCGATCCATCCGACAGTTCAAATCGGGCGGACATCGCATTCGACAGCTCGCATTTGGTTTTCTGCACCGAATGATGCAGGCGATACCCAAGATCTTCACTGACCAAATGAATTAGGGCCTCGAGTTTTTCTGGTTCCAGCGCTTGCCCCCTAACGCTACGCAACAGGTTCATCGTGTCCCTGGCTTGCAACAGCGACAAGTGATGCCACCGTTCAAGCTTCGCGTATACCCACGTTGGAACTGGCAGAATCTTGTTAATCGATCGCATCATCGTTCCTGCTCCAAGATGCGGAGAAACCAAATGCCTGACGATCTTCGCGTCGAAGGCGTCCCCAGCGACTCCGATTCCCGCATTGCCCAAGAGGTCCTGTCTGGTACGGCCCCGGCGGAGAACGGTGGGGCCAACACGCATCAATGAAAAATCGCTGGTACCTCCTCCAAAATCACCAATCAGGATGAGCTCCTCTCGCTGTAGCGTTGATTCGTAAAAATGCGCTGCAGCCACGGGCTCAAGTTCGAATTCTACGGCTTCGAAACCCGCGAGATGGAAAGCCGTCCGAAGCCGGATTTCCGCGTAAACGTTATCCTCCTCCGTCTCCGCTCCCACGAATCGTACGGGACGGCCGACCATGGCAGAAGTGATTGGCGCTCCGAACTGCAGTTCAGCGCGCTCTCGCAAATCGCGAAGAATACGGGCGATCAGATCTTCCAGAGTGATGCGGCGGCCGAATATCTCAGTGGTCTCGAGCGTCCGGCTGGTGAGGAAGGATTTGAGCGATTGAATGAGTCTCCCTGCAACCTCCCTCGACAAGTAACGCTCGATTCCCGCCGGACCGGTCCACGACGCGAGGCTCGCTTTTCCGTGATCGCGAATAAGTTCCAGATAGAGGAGAGATCGATAGGATTCGGTGACTTCGCCGAACAGTTGAAATCGAGCGAGCTCAACCGATCCAGTTCCATTCGTGCATCGCGCGATAGAACTGTTCGTGGTTCCAAAGTCCAGTCCCACCATTGTGGAAGGCATGTGCTATGGCCTTCCCCGAAACATTGACATCGAAGTTTTCAAGGCCGCTTCCAGGGCGACAATGGAGTCTCCTCTACACCAGGCATCTGTTCACGAAGCCACGCCTCTAGACCAGGATGCAACTCCAGCGAGGTCATCTCGCTCTTCGTAAACCATCCGGTTGAATCTGTCTCTTTCCCGCAGAACGCGAGGAATGGCTCCGAGACGTCCGCAAAGATCATATGGAATTGCCAATTTCCTCCACAGTCCTGAACCTTCATTCCGGTAATACGATACGAAGGCAAGGGGCCGATCTCCTCTTGAAACTCGCGCCTCGCAGCCGCCTCAGGAGACTCCCCATCGCGAATGGCACCGCCGGGAATACCCCACGTTCCTGGGTAGTCAACCGCAGTGGAACGTTGCTGAAGCAGAAAACTGGATTCGCCACTGTCGAGGACGTGCCGAAAGAGAAATCCGGCAGCTCCCGTGTCGCCCCAATGAATGTGGCCCATATCGCAGATTTTCCAGAGATCCATACCTGTTTCTTCTCAAGTCCGATCGGCATCCATTGGCGGTAATCACGACATGCCTCGCGTATCCGATGACGCGTACCAAGACCCTTAGTTCAAGTTCTTCGTTTACCCAAGGACCTCAGAGGGCACCGAAGTCCGCGAATGGGGTATTTTCGCGTGATTTTGGGTCCGAGGCAATGACTCATCCGTTAACATCCATCGTAGGAGTCATCTTCCCCGGTGATGGGGCGCTTATTGGCGAACTCCAACGCCTCGATTTTCATTATCAGCGCAGCGATTGGGTTCGTCAAATGTCGCGACTCCCGTTTTGGAATACCCCTAACTATGTCCACTTGTGTCGTCTATACATTTCGGTCCCGAGGCGAATGGCTGAGTCTGAGCTTGCTCGACCGTGGCCGCGACCTCGCGCGCCTGCGCGCCGTCGCGTCTTGACTCGAAGAGCAGCTTTCTGTTAGGTTTTAGCTGGCGGTGGAGTCCGCAACATCATCGCCTCAAACGGCGGTCAATGACTCCTGCAGCGGGATTGCTGTGGGTGTCTGCGAACGCTGGCCTTCCTCAGACTTTCCAGCTTAGAAGTTTACGAAAGCGGTTCCATGGAACCAAGACGACGGGCCACTGCGACTCACAAGATCCGCCGAGGCAACAAGCTCGGCAGAAATGCCAACCGATACCATTGCGGAGCCAGTCTATGCTCTCGTCTTTCCTGCAACGGGCAGGTCGTCCCCAGCAGCAGCTTCGCTTAAAAAGGGAGAGAAGACCATGTGTGACTATTCGCTGATGAACCTTCCAAATAGGCTGGTAGCCGAAGGAGAGGTGTTGATGACGCATAGATTTCCAAACGGCTCTGTAGGCTTAGCGTCCCCTGAAGAAGTTCAGGCTGCAAGGACTTCACTTGGCCGAGCTCAACGTGTGCCGTGGTGGAAGGTGCGAATGCGGCGTACTGACGCTCGGGCCATACCGGTCGTTTGTGCCGTTTGTATTCCTCCAGGTGCGCTTCTAAGACTCTATGGCATCCCCGAAGAAATCCAGCGGTCCGCGGCCGTCAGTGCGCGGGAGGAGGTAACGTTTACTGAGGTAACAGCGTCGCAGAACCGCTATCGTGACGCAGTCCGTTTCATGAATGGGCGCGAAGTCCTATTGCAGAGATTCGGGCCGGGAGTTGGAGTTCAGGTACTAGAGACAGTGTCGCGAAATAATGAATATCTTGTCGTTCAACGTTCTCCTGATGGACTACGCGGCCGACCAGCAAGCCTCCGACGTACCCTGCCCGAGGGCCTCCCCGGCGTTTGGTGATCGAAAGCCAAGGGATCGATCCGGTGAAGAGACTTAGCTTGATGGGCGAAGCCCAACTCAAACCGAGCGAGCGCGTTGGCCACACGTGTATACCAGGCGGCACGCGTTCCGCGACCTTCATGGCGAACTGCTTTTGTCTCCCTCCCGCTCTGGAACGAAACCTCAAACAACATTGGAGGAGCGTCCCGATTCTCGATCAGACGTACCTGCTCGCACCACGTCGCCACACCCGACCAGTCGTTGGCTCGTTCACCTGAGGACCCCAGGAGATACACCGTGGCGCGAAACATCCCCAAAGACCAAGCACATGTTTTCGAGAACCTTGTGGCGCAGGCCGCGCTCATCAAAGGCGCGACGTCTCTTTTGGTAGAGGAGGCAGGATCTTTTATAGGAATCCGGCCTCAGCTCGCAGGAAGCATCCGACTGCTCCAGACAAACAATGACCGCCTTGCATCCGAGAATACGGCCCTACTCTCGGAATTTACGACGGTCTTCAGCAACGGCTGCAAACCCGAGGCTCTGCGCCTACTCTCGTCGAGCCTTAACAGCATACTAGGTGCAATCGAAGAGGCAGCGTTTCTGCTCGGCGTGTACCCCTGCACCTGGCTGATGGAATCGATTCCGGCTTGTTGCGCTTGTCTCAAAGCATCTGCGGAAGAGATCTGCGCGCTCCTTGAAGCCATAGCTCACAGCGCCGCGTTGACCCAGGATTCTCCTACAGTTACTGAACTTCTAACCCACGCCCACGACCTCCTGCGGAGTTCGGTGACCGATCTCTCTTCCAGAGACGATCAGGGCCTCACGGTCTTCACCAACAGGGAAATCTGCAATGCGCTACTTCTGGCCGTCACGCTGTCTACTTCAGCTATCAGACAGCTTCTTCACCTGGATTCCGAGTAGACAGATGATTCCTGGCGACAATTACTTGGGAGTGCGTCTGTCCCGTGGTCATTTCCGAAGACAACGACGAATGTGACCGATGATCTGGCGCGGTACGTTTCAGTAAGGCTGTTCCGAGATAAAAACGGAAAACCTCACGAATTAGTCAACACACTGATGCATAAAGACAAACCAGCGTTCCCGGATAAGTGGGCCCAGTTCTACACGGCCGATGTGGAGATCCGCTCCGAGAAGCGAAATCTGAATTATGACTAAGCATCGAATATGTCCGAACTTTGAGACGCTTGACACTAGCAAGATCAGCGACACGACGGTCATTCTTGATGTTGATGGCACGATCACCGCCGACGGCCAGTCGGCTTTTACTGCCGCTGTGCTTGCGACGATCACCGAATTAGCTTCACGCAATATCGTATATGTATTCTCGAATCATCGCAGCAACAGAAGAAACCGGCTCGTCGCTTGCAATGTGGGATGTGCGCTGATCGACACGCCCCATCGCAAGCCTAGCGTCAAGATATTATGCGGTCTGCCCCCAGTCCATCGATCCTTACCGCTAATAGTGATAGGTGACAAGATCACTGTTGATGGACTATTTGCGTGGCGGGTCGGAGCCCGCTTCATTCGGGTAGGCCGCGTCCGATCGGCGGCAGACCGCAAGTTGGTCAAGCTTGCATATCTCTTTGACGATCTTGTCGCTGCCCTCATACTCATGTTACGAAGCCCGAAGCCTCGGGACGCGATGCTCGCCCGTTCGGAATCGCACGACGTCGGAGGGCAAGATTGAGTATCGTCGTCCCGAACTTGGGCTAAGAACTGGCGGGCGTCTGAGGTCCCTTTGCGGTAGCGTACCGGATGGATTGCAAGACTTGTGCAGCCGCGAATGCTGGCAATCAACTGCGGCGGCCTGAACTCTTTGTCCAACATGGCGCTCGGGAATCGACGAGATGGCAGACGCCACGGGCCACCCACGAACATAATCCCACTTTTCGCTCATCGACCTCGATCTCGAGCGGAATCGAGTGAAGCTTCGCCTTCGCTAAAGCGCACATACAATTTCTTCCGACTATGCCCGGTCTCAAGGGTGAGCGTTGGGGCTACCGCCGCAATATTGGATGCCTCACCCGCCAGATCGCCAGCGTACTTCGCCATTCGCCAATTCAGGATATCGTGCAAGAATGAGAGCACGTACAGCTTGGTGCGCGAGCCGCCCGCTTCTTGTCTATGCAGCCGATGCGCTCCCGAAGACCTCGTGTTGGAACTTCTCCGTATGTGTGACCTGATTGGCTCTTCACTTAGGGTTCGAACCTACGGCCCTCGGCTGACAGTCGAGTCGCTTGTGTCTCCCCAGACGGTCGCGGCAGGTTGATGACGCCCACCGAGGACCCAGTCTCTCGGCCACTTTTGTCAGCAGTTTTGTCAGCAACTCGGCGGAATCTCGTGTGTTCTCTGGTGTGCTCCCATGACTGAGTAACTCCGCAAGCTGCTCAAAATATGATGAGAAAAGAGACAAGAAAATACTCCTGAGACTTGACATGGATGGCTTCGTAATCAGCAGGTCGCCGGTTCGATCCCGGCGGGTGGCTCCAGTTAAGTCCTTATTAATAGAATCATTTGCAGATAAATCAGAGACGGCCTTCGGATCGCCTTTTTCGTCACTATGCCCAAAACTATGCCTACCCCAAACCTTGGCCATTGCCTCGCGAATGTGTGCCTCGTTCGGATGAATGTAGCGTTTGGTCGTGTTCATGTCCGTGTGGCCGGCAAGGACGTGCAGGGTGAACGGGTCCATGTGCCTTGCCCAGCGGGTTAGACACGTGTGCCGTAACGTGTACAGGACGAAGGGCTGGACCTCGGCGGCTTTGATCGCCGCAGCGTGTTGCTTCTTGATGCTCGAAGGCTCGATGTGGCCGCTCCGGGTGGGTGCCGGGAAGATCCAATCCGAAGCAGATTGCCCCTTTCGCATTTCTAGAATTCCCTGAACACGCTGGCTAGCCGGAATCCGGCGTCGCGAACCCTTTCCTTTGCCTTTATGGATATCGATGAGTCCGTCGCGAAAGTTCTCCCACTTGAGCCGGAAGCACTCCTCGGGACGAAGAGCGCAATCAATCAGGATGGTCGCAACATCACGGAGGAGGTACGAGTCCGGGAGCCTTGGCTGCTGACCGCGCTGGACTGCGCGAATGCCCTTAAGGGCCTGCTGGTATGCCTCCTCGATCCCGTGTCCAATGGCGACTGCAGCATCGAGATACGATTTCTCCTCTTCAAACGAGAGGACGCGCTCGCGGTGGTTTTCGCCCGCGAGCAAGCGAACGCGCGGCAGAACTCGCGTGACCTTTCCCCATTCGGTCGCGAGATGGAACATGCGGCGTAACGTGGCCAAGTCGCGGTTCACCGTCGCTATCTCGACTTCGTCCTTTTGACGGTGTGCCACGAAGGCCGCGATGACCTCGGACGTGATTCGGTCGAGCGGAAGTGATGAAATCCTTGAATATTCCTTGAGAATCGCGACACTGTTCCGGTAGAACCTGACGGTGTTCGGTTTGGCGGCACTGGTCGAGCGAACGAACGGGAGGAATTGCTCTTCGGCGAAGTCTGCCAGTGTGGGCACCGGTTCTCTTTGCCGAATGCCTACTTCACCCCGCGCGAGCGAGGCCTTGTGCGCGGCCTCCATTTGCTGGGCGATTCGCTTATTCGTCTGCTTCGTGCTTTCGCGAATCAGCGTGCTATTCCAGTTGAACTTGTACCACCAGTTTTTCGATTCTTTTTGTTTGTAAACGGCCATGCGGGTCCCCTTGGACACTGCAGTGGATCACGATCTGCCTGACGGAGCAAGAAGCGCTGCCTCGCCTCCGACGAGTTCATTGCCGCCGCCGGCTGGCTGGGCATTGATCCAATCTTCCACATCCTCTGGTCTATATCGGACGAGCGCTCCGATCTTAAAGAATCTTGGCCCTCGCCGCTCGAGCCGCCAGCGCCGAACGCAGGCTACGGATAAGTGAAGATACTTTGCGACCTCGATCTCGGTCAATAGCGAATCCGCCATAAACTCTCCTGGTTTCAAGAAGCGATCGCTTTGAAGATCGACCAGGCTAGCATCAGCCGACGTCTGGATCGTCACCGATCACCATCCCGCAAACAAATATCGCAGATGCCGCGACGCCGGTCCAATGTTATGTTGGGCAGACCTGATGCGCCATTGGAATGAAAGCTCAATTTCCGCTGGGTTCCGCCACACCCACACCACGGCGAACGCAAGCTCTGGATCCACTTGAATCAAAACAATAGCTATTCACTGTGCCGCAATTGCCGTAAACGCCGGCCCCAACGTCACTGACCACTCCCGAATCTTATCGACCAACGTACGCGCAATGTTCCGATAATGATGATCGGCAAGCTTCAAGATTTGTGCCTCTTCCACTAGCGATCGTGGCGGAATCCGATCTTTGTCGAGGGCGTTGAGGAACATCGCGTCTACATCATCCAGCCAGACGTAAGCCTTTTCGATCTCCTGGTGGAGATATTCGTCCTTATTATCACCGAACCGTTGCCGAGCGTTGTCCAGTTCGCTTCGAACGGACTTCACCTCCTTCCTAAGTTCGTTCACAAAGTATTGAGTCTCCGGATGCATCGCGATCTCCTCCCCAAGTGTATCGAAAGGTCGTACGGTTATATGAACCAGGGTCTCAACAGAATATTTCGGGCCGTATTCGTTGGTCGGCCTCGAAAACAATATGGAATGAGCGACTGCACCACGCGCAGTCAAATAGCCGCCCCTCAGAGTTGCCGCGAAGCAGCTCGTTGAGACTCTGCGACAGCGGTTTCGCGCAGTCTTCGTACGGACAAGGAAGGTTTGATGGTTCATCGAATGGGTCCATAAATGGGCTAGCACAGGCTCCATCGGCGAGTCACGGGCATACGATATATAGACAAGCGTTTCGCGCCCAGATTAATCGCCGCCTTGCTCCGAAACGCATTTACAGTCGTGCTTGTAACGTATCGGCGATGACTCCGCCAATCCGCCAAGGGCGCGCATTCGCTCCCTTTGAATGTTCGAATTGACTAGGCCTTTCGAGGTCACTAAGCGCTCCATAGCAGCTATCCAATGGCTATAGTATGCATCGGCGTTGTGCTCGG
>JASHQT010000105.1 GCA_030039005.1 Bryobacteraceae bacterium | reverse complement strand
AATCCGGGTACAAAAAAGGGTAATTCTCCATAAAACTGTCACATGGAGAAAAACCTCCAAAACGCCATCAGATTTGTCATCTGTCATCCCAAGAGTTCAACCCATCCGCAACCCTATCCCGGTCCAAACGCGGGTTCCAGCGGATCGGTCCTGGGCGATATTTTTATTCCGCATGAGGCCTTCCCAAACTCTCGTTTCGTCATGGGTTTTTCACCGGAATCCTCGGACCACGCTTGATACTTCAAGTACAACGTGCCGAGCGGCGTCTTCTGCTCGGGACCAAGCACGCAACAATCCTCCAGAAACTCCCGGAAGGTGTCCATCTCATCCCGGTAGGCTTGCGTGGCTCCAACGACGATATCCGGTTCCCGCAAACCCTCCTTTTGCCATTCCAAACACCCTCGGATCGCTCACGGCTGTGGAAACTCCCTGGAGCAATGGCCAGACCGAAGGACAGATCAACCGGCTAAAGGCCATCAAGCGCCAAATGTATGGACGCGCCGGATTCCAGCTACTCCGCGCACGAGTGCTGCCGTACCGGGCCATGGCCCCATGAGCTGCACCGAAAGTGCGGAAGATCCCAAGTGAAGCTGACAAACGCATGCGTACTGTAAACCGCGTCAAGCAGTGAAATTTCGATCAGCAGACGGCTATATCCGGCCTCATCGAGATTCTTGAGGGCGGCGCCTACCTCGACAGCGCCCTTCTGTTGGTTGCCGTTTGCGGAGGCTGCCTAAGCGGCAGCCTCCTGGGTGGATTCCGCCTTCGATCCGCGGTCGAGGCGTGCGATTCGGTGCAGGCGAATCTCGGTCACAGACTTCTTCACGCCGTCTTTGGCTACGAAGTCACGGGTCTGGATCTCTCCGACGATCTGGACGTGAGCGCCCTTCGTCAGCGTGCCGGCATATTCAGCCGTACGCCCGAAGCAGACACATTTGTGCCACGTCGTTTGCGATTCGCGTTCGCCCGTTTCGCGGTTCTTCCAGGTTCGCTTTGTCGCGAGCAAAAGGACCGTCAGGGTCGAGTTGTTGCGGGTTCTGCGGGATTCGGCGTCGGAGCCGAAGATAGCCGATCAAAGTCACGTTGTTGAACATTTCGTTGTCTCCTTCTGCCCCGTCTCTTGACCGGGGCAACCAGAGGCAAGCGGGGTCGCTCCCAAGAGCGAAGCGGTGAGTTGAAGCGCTTTGTTGGGGGAGACCGGACGGATTCCGGTGAGCGACGCGAACGAACTCGAAGAGCGGAATCCGGCGGGGGGAGCCGACAAAGCAGAGCGGAGACGAACGCAGGGCGCGGCCAGGCGGTCACGCCGTCAAGCGCAGCGTTGCCCGGTCAAGGGCCGCGGCAAAGGACGCAACGGCAATGAACAAAAGTGTGAACCTGGCGATTCGCCGGCGCGCTCGAATCCAGGCAACCGCAGCGCGGACCCGACCATGAAACCCGGTCAAATGATCTGTAACCCGAAACCGGCGGGCGAATTATTGGGCGAGAAAGATGTCGATGCTGCCAGACGTCCAGGTGGCGACACCGCACCCGAAGAAGTCGGTATCTTCCGTCCAGATCGGACAACCGAGAGCCAGGGCGGTCGCCAGAATCGGCCAGTCTTCCGGATCGCGTGCGCCGAGGCGCTTCCGAGCCTCCGTTTCGAAGGTCGGCGTAGAGGTCAGCGTCCACGATGGTGGTCAGTTCGGCCATTGCCTTCAAAGCAGCCAATGCGGTCCGCGGATCGCCGCCACGCTTTACAACGAGTGTGGAAAGGTGCAAGCGCCGTCCGGGGGACGAAGAACGAAATCCTGTCCGCATGCGCTTCAAGGACGCGCCGAACCCGCTGACCGAGCACAAGCCGAATCAGAATGTTGGTGTCAAGCACCAGAGCTTTGCGCTCCATGCGGGCTACTTCGAGCTACGCTTCCTCTCGCGGCCGGCGCGCCGGATCTCCGTGTACTCCCGCATGAGTTCGTCTTCCGACGCTCCCCAGGCAGCAATCATGGCGTCGAGTTCCTTCGCCGCCGCTTGCATGGCTTCGATTTCCGCCTTGCGGCTCCGCTTCTGCGCGGGAATATAGAAACCGAGCGTTTCACCATGACGAGTGATGGCGAGCGGCCTGCCGCTTTCCAGATAGCCGGCGAGGTTCTCGCGGAATTCCCGAATACCGATTTTTTCGGTCTCCATATTACGTACCCTGTGTACACAATAACATATATTCAGCAGGGGGCGCCTGCGGATAGCGCACAGACCACGTGTCGATGCGGCAGACAATCGGAAGAGGCCCGGTGATCCCGGTACAACGTCAATCTGCCGGTTGGTTCGGATTCCAGCCCAGCAAGATCCTTGCTATTGTCGACCACGTGGAGAAGCCGGATGCTGACTTATGCACCCGGAGTGCGCGCCCTGAGCGCATTTTTGCTTATGAGTTCGGTGGCTACACAAGGCATTGCTGTCGCGCAGGAGTCAGTACGCCGGAAGTTCGAGGTCGCTTCGATAAAACGCTCGACTGCTGATGCGCATTGGGGCTATGACGTGGGGCGCAGTGACCGGGTCGTATTCGTACGGGAACTGATCCAATTCGCGTGGCACACCCAGATATTCCGAATCGTTAAGGAGCCCGAATGGCTCGAAACGGAGCACTACGATATCCAGGCAAAAACAGAAAGCAAGGCAACGGAGGATGACGTGCGGATCATGCTGCGGGCGCTCCTGGCGGAGCGATTCCACCTTTCCATCCGCCCCGAATTCAGGGAGATCTCCGTCTACAAACTGGTTCCGGTGAAGAGCGGGTCGAAGCTGACTGCGGCGGAGGAAGGCGCGTGTCTGCCACTGGAGAAGTACTCCGGTCCGCAGCCGCCACCGGAAAATCTGGTTCCTCCGGTCTGCGGAGTTCGGCAGCGGCTGCGATCAGACGCGAGCGGTGCTCCAGTGATGCAGCTTCAGGAAACCGGTGTCATGCTCGCGACTTTTTCAGCATCTTGGAGGCCTACTCGACCGCCAGGTTGACGACGAGAGCGGCATCGAGATCTATCTATGCAGCGGTTTTAGCATTGGTCCCACTCAAATAAACATTGGACAGAGTGCTGAATTGAGCATATCCTGACTTCAGCTCGTCCTCATAGCGCCTTTATGAGCGCATGGGCAAGCGAGCAAATGCTATGAAGCCATCCATTCCGGAAGTCGACCTTCGACACTTCGCCAGTGACACAACGTTTGACTCACTACGCGATCAGTGATCTCACTGCAGGGCGGCGATTAGGCCGCGGAAACGTTCGGTTACTCGTAAAGGATCCTCGGCTCAAAGATCAGATTTAGAGAATAACGGGCTCGTCTTAGGAAAGACCAGACCCAGGTCATAGCTGAGAAAACATTATAGGAGACCGGGATGTCTGAGACCAGAATGCCTATCGCTCCCGATCAGACGGCATTTGAGAAGCACTGGCGCATCGGCGAACTGGCGAAGGTGTGGGGAATAGGGCGCGAAACGATCCGAAAGCTTTTTGCTTTTGAGCCTGGTGTGGTAAGAATACGCCTAGGGCGACGGCGCAGGCACACGACCTATTCCATTCCCGCCTCGGTCGCCGAGCGCGTC
This sequence comes from Bryobacteraceae bacterium, assembly GCA_030039005.1. The sequence continues at coordinate 37,264 of JASHQT010000105.1, read as the reverse complement.
CACAACCGGCTAACGGCGGATCGCGACTAGCTTTACCTTGCCTTCGAAGGCCTCTCTTAAGATTTTTGTGAGGCGTTCCTGGCGACTCTTGATCCACTTCGAATAGTGTGCCCTGACGATCTCTTCGGTGTCGCCGATAAGCTCAGCGACGTCGGCGACCGGCACACCTTTTTCAAGCAGGATGCGCACGAAGGTGTGCCGAAAACGGTGCGGAGTGGGCCGTTCATCAAACGGTTCCGCGAGCGCAAGCACCTTGTTTAGCTTCCGCCGCCACTGCTCCGTGACTGTCCTCAAAAGCGAGGATTCTCCATCGCGGAATATAAATGCGCCTTTGCGTTTTTCGCGATCTCTCAGTCTGAGGACGAGCCAGTCCGGTATCCACGTATAAAGTTGCTTCTTGGTTTTGTGCATCCGCAGGAAAACATCGTTCCCGCTAAGGCGCTCGCTAATGTTGAATGTCGCGACATCAGATATGCGTAAACCCGTGTAGACGGAGAGCATGATGAAGTCCTTGGCATCTTCTCCGCCCCAGGGGCGGTAACCGGGTCCCGGAGGAACCGGACCTCCGAATTGATCGCAAGCGGCGTAGATACGCGCCAGCTCGTCGTCGGTAAAAGGGGCCTTTGCGGCCGGCAACGATGAGCCTTGAGGAGCCCGCAGGTCTTCGGTGATATCGTCGGCAAGCCAGCGGCGCTTGCGACAGAACCGGACGAATGCTTTCAGACGGTCGAGTTTCTTGGCCTTTGAACGGGGCCCATCTTTCCACGATGCGTAAAAGAGATCCATTTCCGTAACCGAGAGTTGATCTACATGGACATGCCCCCTGGCCTCAGAAAACGCGAGGAGCTGCTTGGCGAAGGTCTTGTACTTGCGGAGTGTCGCGTCGGCAACCGCTCGGTTCTCGCATCTAGCAAGAAAGGCCTTCGATGCTTCGTCGATTGTGGTGCGACTCGCTTGTGGACTAGAGGCCGCGGGGACAGATGATTCTGGGACAGCGGAGGTTGTAGCGGCATCCCATTGGCGGCTCTGTTCCAACGCCGCAACGACGCGACGGGCTAGCTCCCAGTCCCACTCGCCAGTGCTTTGGCGCCGGTATCGCTTGCCGAGCGTGCCGGAGGTAAATATCGGACACTCGCATCGACGCCAGCCCTTCTTGCGCTCATCGAATTCGCTCGAGAGATGCTCCTCGGGATGGCCGCCTTTGCAGCCGCGCCGGTGCCGGCGATAGAGGTGTAAGGCCATGCTCGATTGTACCGTATCACCCGATATCACCCGACGAAGGGGCGAAAGAAACACGTAAGCTATTGGTTCTACAGTGGTGCCCGGGGTGGGACTTGAACCCACACTCCCGTTGCCGGAAAAGGGATTTTAAGTCCCTTGCGTCTGCCGATTTCGCCACCCGGGCACGTTGAGTCAGGCGGCCGTGCTGGGGCCCATGAGTCTCATTATAGTGAAGGCGCCTGCGCCGGCTTCCCCCCAGTGCGTTCCGAACGCGTGGCGAAGCAGAGTGCAGATCGAACAGGCGGCATCCTAGTTTCGGCGGGGGGCAACCCTTGCGCGAGTGCCAGTACTTGCAATTCATTGCGTTCCCAAGAGGTGCGGCGTACACTGGGACGAAACTTGGCCCGTTGTCATTATGGAGGCTAGCATTCATCCAGCAGTTCCCGGCGGTGTCCCGACGGCAGAAGTGCGCAGGCAGGTGAATCTGAAGACCTGTTCGGCCCTGTTCGCCCTACTGCTGTCGCTTAACCTCGCGATTGTTGGCATTCGGGTACACAGTCTGATTGAGCGGGGGCGCTTAACGGCCACTACCGGCACGGAAGGCCCGATGGTGTACGGCGTTTGGAAGGCGAGACACAATTATCCGATCTATGAAGCGCCCGCTCTGGTGTTTTCGAATTCTCTTTACAATTTCATGTACTATCAGACAGCCGCTTCCGTCGCCAAAGTGCTCCATCTCGACGGGGACGACCTATTGCTTTCCACGCGCTTAACCACGGCAACATTTGCTGTGTTGGGCTTTGTCGTCGGACTGATCACCGTCTCGGGTTTTGGCTTGTTCTCCGATATCAGCCGTGTGGTGCTGGGGGCGTGCGCACTGGGAATATTCTGGTTTGGCACGGTGCCGGTGGGCTGGTGGGCTTGGTCCGCGCGCCCGGATGTCGGAGCGGCTTGCCTTGCATCGGTGGGCCTTTTGTTTTTTCTGCGATTCCTCCACAAAGAGTCGATCTGGAAATTGCTCCTCTCGTCGCTCTTCTTTTTCCTGGCGTGGTCGTTCAAGCAGAGCATCGTTACGACGTTTATCGGGGTAGTGCTGGTCACGTTAGTTTGCCGCCGGCAATGGAAGTTTTTGCTGGCGTTAGTTGGCCCCATCGGGGCGGGGGTCGCCGCGGCGTTGTACCTGGGTGGCGCCAATTATCGCTTCAACATACTCACGGTTCCGTCCGCAGGTTTCCTCGATCTGACAAATGCGGTCAGGGTAGTAGCCAAGCCCTGGGTCGAGAATCCAATTTTGTACATCGCTCCGGTCCTGGCGCTGGCGGTCTTGGTATTCGGCAAGAAATCCGCCGGGAATTCAGCGGCGGCATTGAGATTTCAGGTGGGCGTCCTGGGAAGCATATTCTTGTGTACGGCCGCGGGCGGAGTGCTGTTATGCCTGAGATCCGGCAGCGACGTCAACTATTTTTTTGAGGCCGGAATGGTGGCGGCTATCGCTGCCCTGCCGAGTGCCATGCTGCTCTTTGAAAGCAGCCGAAAAGCAAGCGGTTGGTTCTTTTCTTTGGCGAGCCTTATCTTTGCGGGGGTATGCTTGCTGCAGCTGGCTAACTTCTTCGCCCCGGTGGATCGGCAGGGCATCCCCACGCACCTGCCGTTGCTCGGAGCTTCGGACTTCGGCAGGCTCCGATTGCTGACCGAGCGGCAAGAACGGGAAAGGAGTGGCGTCATCGGCATGCTGGCGTCGGCGCCCAAGCCGATTTTGGTTTTGGATGATGTCTACTCTTTGCCTTGGCATTCTACGAACGGCTCGTATCCCGCCTTTTCCGCCGATCTGACCCTGCTGGAGAATCTGCGGAAGCGGGGGATGATAAAGGACGACAGAGTCGTTACGCTGATTCGCTCACGGCTTTTCGCTAGCGTAGTGTTGTCGGCCACGGATCTGATTTCCCTGGCGCGCCAAAATCGCTACGATTTTATCGCCACTCTGCCGGACGGGTCCTCGTTGTACCGCCGTTCGGGCTCGCAGGGCGCCGCGAGTGGCGAGTCTTCCTCCGCCCATCAATAATTAACCTGCTGCCGGGTGTGACGCTCGAGGTACCAACAGGGCGTAAGGCCGAGCTGTGGAAATAGCGAGTAGACGCAGGTCTGCTGTTCCGGAGCGTCGGCGATGAATTCGGTCTTGCGATCCTTTTGCGGCACGGCCAGCAATTTCTGCACTTCCACAGACCCGAACTGCTGGCGGCTGCGTGGGATGCGATAAGCGATCGAAATATAGTCGCCCACGTAAACGAGCAACAGCAATCCGGCGGCGATGAGAAGCAAGCGCGGCAACGAGAGCTTCATTCGCTCCGATTATCGCTGAGCGCGCGGTGTGCTGCCATGGTCTCAGCCCTGGCATGGTCTCAGCGATGATACGCTGGATAATTTAACAGACCTATGAGACGACTGAATCGAATCTCCCTGTTCTCTGTGATCGCCTGTGGGGTCGCGCTCGCTCCAGCGATGGCGCAGGAAAAGGCCGCAGCCAAAGGCGGCGAGGCCAATGCCGGCGGGCAGTCCCTAATCGAGCGGGGCCGCTACATCGTGGAAGACGTTGCGATGTGCGAGCTCTGCCACACGCCGCGCACTGAAAACGGCCAACCTGACCGGTCGCACTGGCTGGGCGGGGGTCCGGCGCAATTGAGACCCTCCTATCCCGCGCCCTATTGGGCGGTGGTGGAACCGCGGCTGGCTGGACGGCCGCCGGGCACCGACGCCGATTTCATCAAGCTGCTGACCACGGGAATCTCGCGCACGGGCCGGCCGCCGAATCCGCCGATGCCTCCGTTTCGCATGACGCGGGCAGACGCCGAAGCGGTGCTGGCATACTTGAAGTCGCTGCCCCGGTAGCGGGCGCGAGCCTTCGCCGGCATTGCACCAATGGAACAGCTCGCCCTGGCTTGGGGCCCGGTTCGCAAGACGTTCACCGTCGCCGAATTGAACGCGCGGATTCGCGGGCTGCTGGGCGATGAGTTCGACGATGTCTGGGTGGCGGGCGAGATCTCGGGGTCGAAGACGGCCGCGAGCGGGCATTGTTATTTCACGCTGAAGGACCACGAGGCGCAATTGCGCTGCGTGTGCTTCCGGCAATCGCTGCGCTATTTGAAATTCAAGCCGCAGGACGGAATGGCGGTGCTGGCGCGCGGCCACATCGACGTCTACGAAGCGCGCGGCGAATACCAGCTTCTGGTGGAGGCCATCGAGCCGCAAGGCCACGGGGCGCTCCAGTTTGCGTTCGAGCAACTCAAGAAGAAGCTGGCCGCGGAAGGCCTGTTCGACGCCGAACGCAAACGCCCGATTCCGCGGCTTCCGCGGCGCATCGGCATCGTGACGTCGCCCCAGGGCGCGGTGGTGCGCGACATCACGGAGATTCTTTCGCGGCGCTTCCCCGGGTTGCATCTGCGCATTTATCCGGCGCTGGTGCAGGGCGAGGGATCGGTGGAGGCGATGTGCCGGGGTATCGAGTACTTCAGCCATTCCGGATGGCCGGAGGTAGTGATTGTAGCGCGCGGCGGCGGATCGCTCGAAGATCTGTGGACGTTCAATGAAGAAGCGGTAGCGCGGGCGATCGCGGCCAGCCCCGTGCCGGTGATTTCGGCCGTCGGACACGAGACCGATTTTACGATCGCCGATTTTGTCGCCGATCTCCGCGCCGCCACGCCATCGGCCGCGGCGGAGCTAGTGATCTGCCCGCGCGAGCAGATTTTCGAACAACTCGACGTGTTCGATCATAAGCTGCTGCAAAGCGTGCGCTATCGCCTGGCGATGGCGGCGCGCGCGCTGCACGAGCGCGGCGTGGAGCGGGCATCGGCCATCGTGCACCGCAACGTCGGCCGGATGCAGCAGCGGGTGGACGAGCTCGATTACCGGCTGCGGAGTCGCGTCCAGGCGGCTGCGTCAGCGCGTCGCAAGCGCCTGGAAGACTGGACGGCCCGGCTGCGGAGCCTGGATTTGCGCTTGCGGATGGCCCGGGCGCGGCAGAGGCTGGAGGCGGCCGATGCAGCCGCGGCGCAGCTGATTCATCTGCGCCTGGCGCGGGCGCACGGGCGGTTGAGTCCCTTGATCGCGCACCTGACGCAGCTTAGCCCGCTGAAGATTCTGGAGCGCGGCTACGCGATCGTCACGAACGACCAGGGTGCGATCGTGAAGCAACCAGCCGATGCGCCGGCGGATTCGAGAATCGACCTTCGCGTGGCACGGGGCCGCTTGGCAGCCCGCGTGCTGAAATCCGGCGGTTAGTTCGACGGCTGGCCGAGCAACGATTTCAGCAGCGAAACTGCGCTCGTGGTCACCAATATCCGTACCTCGTTCTGGCCTTGGCCAAGGTTAAGGTCAGCGCCCACGCGCACATTCAGGCTTGGAATATTGAGCCGGGCTTCGACCATTTTTCGCAGGCCGTAATGCCGGACTCCATCCGCGACAAAGTCGTAGAGACGGTCCTTGCCGAAGGTGAAATCGACGTAGCTCAGAGTCTGGTGTGCTTCCGATTCAGATCGATGCCACTGCACCAATGCCAATCGCGTTCCGCCGCCATAGTAAGTGAAGAACGCCTTATCCTGCCCGGGAAATGAGAGCTGATCGGGATTGACCACACCGTCTAAAGATCCGCGGCCGCCTCCTTTGAATAACAGGGAGGGGATGAAACCGTAATCGCCGGATGGTTGATTACTCCAGGTGAAGTGATCGGGGATATAGGGAGCCCAGTAGCCGCCGCCTTGGATGTCGATGGACTTGGCGGCTGTATTAAACGCGCTGGCGGTTTGATCGGAAGACGAAGACGAATCGGTGCTTTGGCTGCCCGTCGATCCCGTGGAGTCGTGGGCTGTGAGGGCGCCTTGCCGCAGTTGAGCTGAACTCCCGGAGTTTTGCGTGGCGGTCGATGACGAGCTGGTCGTTGTGGTCGGAATCTGGGTGAGACGCGTGTCGAAGAACGTCACGGCCACCGTATGACGCTTCTTAACGTAGTAGCCCTCTGTGAAAAAGTCCAGGTAGGGATCCTTTTTCGAGAAGTCCCCGGAAAAAGCGCCGCCAAAGTAGGCATAAGCCTCGAATCGCCCGAAGTTCAACACCGAGGCGTTGATCGTAGAGCTATCGGCCGCTCCAGGGCTGGTGGTGATGGTGAGCTGGCTCAAGTCGGCGTCCTTCGAAGGCGCTGGTACCTGGCCGTCGAGTTGAATGGTCTTGGAATCGGTCACCTTACCGGTATGCGTTCCGAGGAAGCCTGTGGGCCAGGAAGAGCTTTGATTGTTGGAGGCGATCTGGATGGTGATGGGTCCCGGCATTTGCGAGAGGGCGCTTTGGAAGGTGATGGTCAGCGGTGGGCCGGGTGCAATGCTTGCAACCGCGGGAAGGGTTTGGGCGACGGCGGATGCCATGACTTTGTCCCCGTTTCCGACCGGGCTGGAGGAAAGGCTGGTAGAGAAGTTGCCGTTGGGGTCCGGAGTAGCAGTCTGGACGTCCTTGGAGCCGTCTTTGCGTGTCCGCGTAATCACGACGGACTGAGTACCGGCCGGAGCCTGGCCGGTGATCATGGCGCTGCCGGCTTTTGGCGTGTCGAGGATCATTTGATCCGAGCCCGCACCCAAGGCTAGTCCCACGGTGCATAGCAGCGAGGCGGACAGTACGAGCACGGCCGGGCCGTGACGAAGTAAGCTGGTCATAAAATAAATCTCCGTTGTTGGATTTGCGGTTGCGCGCCGCTACTGGACAGAGCGGAATCGGCGTACCGGGTGTGACACTGGAATGACATGGATTCGTCGCCGGGAGAAATCACGCGATTGCTGGCCGAGCTGCGCGCGGGAAATAGCGATGCCGAATCGCGGCTGCTGGAGGCGGTTTATCCGGAATTGCGCCGCATGGCGGGGCGGTACCTAGCGCGTGAGCGCGCCGGCCATACACTGCAGGCCACGGCGCTGGTGCACGAAGCCTATCTCCAACTTCTGGGCACGACGGAAGTCGACTGGCGCAACCGGACGCACTTCTACGCGCTGGCGGCGCAGTGCATGCGGCGGATTCTGGTGGACTACGGAAGGATGCACAGGGCCGCCAAGCGCGACGGAGCCCGCATCAAGGTGGAGCTGACGGATGCGCTGGCGATCTCCGAGGACCGCTTGGAGGAGGTGCTGGCCATCGACGAGGCGCTCACGCGGCTGGCCGAGTGGGATCCCCGGCAATGCCGCATCGTCGAGATGAAGTTCTTCGGCGGCCTCACCGACGGCGAGATCGCCGAAGTGCTGGGCGTGTCCACGCGGACCGTCATTCGCGACTGGAAGGTGGCCCGGGCGTGGCTGCACGGCGAGCTGAAGCCGGAGGCCCGGCGGGACTAGCCGCCGCGGACGCTCGCCCGGCTACACGATATTGATCGTAAAGCTAATCTGACCTCCACCGCCCGGCATGTAGTGATGCATCTCCACCTGCCCGTTGGCGCTCCGGGATTCGAAAACCGCGGAAACGAAATTTCCCGTGTTGGGATCTTCGTACTTTTCCGAGTTATTGAACTGGCCGTCGTCTTGCAACTGGTCGTCGGGAGTAATGGTCACCTGGCCATTCTGGCTCAAGATGGTAATCCCCTTCGGAGCCGAATTGTTGAGTCCCACGGCTAGAATGGAACACCGGAATACGTTGCTTAAGGATACCGACGTCGACGGCGCTCCGGGGCCCTTAAATGTCACCGTCACCGTATCGATCGAGCCGGAGAACGTGATGGGCTGTCCTTGTTTCAGTGGCGTTGCAGAGACCGTCAAGGGGATGAACAGAAACAAGCGAAACGTTTGGTTCCTGCTCCGTTTGCCCTCCAGTCCTCCACTGCCGTCGTCGTCAATGATGACCGGTGCACCGCTCTTGACTCCCCGTTTTAGTTTCATGTTTCCTCCTCAAATTGTTGTTCCTTATCTTTGGTAGCGCGGATCCGTTAAAAACCATGACAGAGAAATTCCGGATTGTTGCAAGACTCTGGCGTACGCCTCGAGGCTTCCTCGGGTCCACTGCTCTTGCATCGCCTGCAGAGCCTTCCCCGCAGCCGCCCACTGCTCGGCTGACGCGGAGGCATCGGAGTCCGCCATGGCCATCACGCGGCGCACGCGCCATAGGCTCTCGTAGATGGAGCGGGACTCGAAAAACTCAAGCGAGGCGGACGCCAAAGCGAATGCCGCGGGAGCGCGGCGCAGCGTGAGCAACGCTTCGGCGAGCAACAGCCTGGCCCGGGCAGCCTCGGCCAGTTTGCGATCTTGATCCAGGCTCACGATGATTGAATTCGCACGTTCGCTGCCGCCACCGGCCGTGCGCAGGGCAGCCAGCGCACTGATCAACGCCACATTGCGCGCGTCGATGGATGTGGAATCGGCCGCGGTGGCGGTGGCCTGGCGCGCCAAAGCCGACGCCTCGCGGAAACGCCCTAATCCGTACGCCATTTCCGCGCGATATGCGAGCAGACGCACGCGCAATTGGTCCTGGCTCCCTTGCAAGCGCTGGATGCGATCCCCGGCTTCGCGAAACGCCTGTTCGGACTCGGCCACCCGGTCCAGGCGCCAGTACACACTGCCGCGGTCGACCAAATTGTAGGCGAGAGTCAGGCCCCCGCGGATGAAACGGCGGGCGGTTTCATATTCGTCAACGGCGCGGGGCCACGCTCCTTGCGCGCAGTATGCTTGACCGAGTTCCCCGTGAATTTGGCCTTCCAGGCCGGGATCCCCAAGTTGTGCGGTTTCCACCAGCGCGTCCTGCAGGGCTCTTTGGCTTTGGTCATACTGCGCCATATCCACATGAATCGTTCCCAACAACAGCAGGGCCTGTGCGGACTCGCGGCGGAATCCGTTGGGACGATAAAAGGCCAACGCCGCTTCCACGTAGGGACCGGCCTGGGCGGACTCGTCATATTGCGCACGTAAAGAGCCGAGCGAAAGATTGGCGCGAGCCTCGCTCTGGTGCGCCTTCCCTTGACGCGCGAGACTGAGAGCACGTTGAAAATTTTGTTCGGCCGGCTCGCGCTCGCCGCGCACGAAAAAAACATTTCCCAGGTCGATCAATCCGCGGCCTGCGATCGCCTGCATACCGTGCTCGATGGCGAACTGAACCGCGGACTCCGAGACCGAAAGCGCTTTGGCCGTGTCGTCGAGGTTCCGGTAGGCTACGCTTTCCAGCAGCATGAGGCGGATCCGCTGATCCTGGTTCGCGGTGGTCGCGGTGATTGCGAGAGCCCGGTGGATCTGCGGAAGCGCCTCGGCGCTGCGCCCGGAACGGGTGAGTGTGGTGGCGCGCTGATACAAGGTCTCGGTGAGACCTTCGTAATCGCTGGAGGCATTGTACAGGGCTTCCGCCCGATCGAACTGCGCCAGGGCCTCGGGGATGCGGCGCAGGCGCGCCAGCAGCACGGCCAAGCGCAGCAGTGGCGCCGCGAACTTGGTGCTGAACCCCTGGGCGCGGCGGTAAGACTGAATCGCCTCCGGCGTTTTGTCCGCCCTTTCGAGCATCCATCCGGTCTTGAGGGCGGCCGAGGCTCGCGCTCCCGGTTCGGCCAGGGATTCGAGGCTCCCAAACAGCTCAGCGGCCTTGCTAAAATCCCGCGCCACTACGTACTGAAGCGCCCGCAATCGCAGTGCATCGCCGCTCAAAAGCCTGGTCTGGCCGGCAGCGGTCAACGCGGCGAGCATCGCGGCATCGGCGTGCTCGGAATCGTCCAACTCCGCGTACGCCCAAGCCAGGCTGGCATGCGCCAGCGCGAACTTCGGATCGGCGGCAACCGCTTGTTCCAGCGCCTTGCGGGCCGCTCCAAACGTCATGGAGTCCAGCGCGCTTTCGCCACGCTCATACCACTCCAGCGCCGTTGGCGGGGGCACATAAGGCCGATGCACCCACGTCCAGATGGCAGCGGCGCCCGCAACGGCCGATAGTGCGATGCCACCGGAGGCCATCCACCGCCGCCGCGTCCAATACAGCCGCGGCATCCGGAATTGGGAGTCTGAAAACCATTCCGCCAACGCCGCCGCGGACGGGAAGCGCCGTTTGGGATCGGTCTGGAGGCATCGCTCGATGGCCATCGTCCAGCGAGGATCCACAGCGCTCAACCGGGCCCGTAGGAACTCCGAGGGCTCGCCGACGCGCTGCATGGCGCCCTGAATGATGTGGCGGTCGTCGAACGGCAACTTACCCGTAGCCATCTCGAACAGAACGATGCCGAAAGCATAAATGTCGGAGGCCGACGTTACCGGCTCTCCGGCCAATTGTTCGGGCGACATGAAGGCGAACGTACCGGCCAGGCCGAAGCCGGCGGAGGAGTCCGTGCCTGGCGATGTCTTTTCGTCTTGTCTAGGGTCGAAGCGCGCCAACCCGAAATCGGTGATGACCACCCGTTCGGCGCCGGCTGGGCCGGCAACCAATACGTTGCTGCTCTTGAAATCGCGATGGACGACACCGGCCTGGTGCGCCGCGGCCAAGCCCTGGGCCATCTGACGGGCAATAGGGAAGGCGCGAACGCGCGAGAGGCGCCCCCCGGCCCGAATTATGGAGCTTAACGTCTCCCCCTCGACCAGCTCCATGCTGAAAAACTGGACTGAGGCACCGCTACACCTGGGATGCACATATTCGCCGGCATCATATATGCGGCACACATTCGGGTGCGTAACCTTACGGGCAAGCTGGATCTCCTTCTGGAACTGCCGGGCGATCACTTCGCTTTGCGACAAATCGATGCGCAGAGTTTTGAGAGCAACCGTTTCGTGAAGCAATTGATCTTCCGCCCGGTAGACTTCGCCCATGCCGCCGCGCCCCAGCAGCGCCGAGATTCGGTACCTTCCGGCGATCACGTCTCCGGCCGTCAGTCCAACGCGGAACTCCACTGCCGGGGTCTCCAGAAACGCCCCGGCTTTTTCGAATTCTCCGGCCAGCCGGTCCACTTCCGCACGTAAATCCCTATCGCCGCCGCAGGCTTCCTGGAGGAATGACGACCGCGTTCCGGCGTCTTGATCCAAAACGCGGTCAACCAGAACCTTAATTTGTTCCCACCGTTCGGCGGTCATTTGGGAAATTACACAATTCTAGCCAATTGCTTCCCCAATTGCAGGCAGCGCCAGTCATCCTCTGGCAGCTTGCCTGGCTCACCTGGATTCCGCGCCCAGGCACCTCGGGGACCTAACCGACCGAGAGCGCGGTATCATAAACCTTGGACGAGTTCCCCACTCGGCCCGAGGAGGTGAGTTTTCATTGGCTGAAGTCCATGTCCAGGAGGGCGAAACGCTCGAAAGCGCGTTGCGGCGCTTCAAGCGCAAAGTCCAGCAAGAGGACATCATCAAAGAGATCAAGCGGCATTCGTTTTATCTGAAGCCCGGCGAAAAGAAGCGCACCAAGGAGGCGCTGGCGCGCAAGCGCAACCGCAAGAAGAGAAGCAAGGACGTCGAATAGCGTTCGGCGAAATCCTGTTCTGTTGGCGAGGCCCCGGCAACGTTCCGGGGCTTTCGTATTTTCCGTGCGAATTTGGTATTCGACCACGCACTGAGAGGGCATGAAAAAACTCTCTCGTCTGTTGTGTCTCCTGATCGGCGCGTGGTCCCTGCTGGCTGGGCCGCTCACCATGTCGCACAGCCAAGGCAAGTTCAGCGACGCCGAAATCGAAGCCACCATCAAAGCCAAGCTGGCCAAATCGAAAATCGGGAAGGACGGCTTGCAGGTTCATGTCAAGGACGGTGTAGCCACCTGGACCGGCACCACCGCGGTGATGCAGCACAAAGGCGCGGCCACGCGAATGGCCAAGGCCGCCGGGGCCATTCACGTGGTGAATAATATCAAGGTTACCGGCGACAGCGCTGCGGGCAAGCCCGGCCAGCCGCGGCGTGTGCAGGTGAAGGCCGGCGGGAACGGCGATGAAGAGCCCTAGCGGCGGATTCGCGAACCTAGCCGGATGCCTCCGCACCCGGCTCTAAAAGCGGCAGCTCGCTGCGCCGCGCTTATCAACGCGACGCTTCGGCTTTATCCGGTTGGTTCGCCGAGCCGGTGGGTCTCTTTTGGTCGGGCCGGAAGGGTAACTTCGGCGTGGCCACTGTGGCGGCTATTCCGCGGGAAGGGGTGGCCGTGCCAAGTGGTCTCTTTTGGTAAGGGCGGAATGGGAGTGATGGAGTTGCTTTCTTGGCCGTCCCGTCAGATTGCGGAATTGTCTCACCAAAAGCACCCGCGACGCACAAAACTCCACCCAGAACGATGGTAGCTAGCATTTTCATGGAATCCTCTTTTCGAACTCGGGTTTGTTCGCCCGCAGCCGGTTTGCCCAACCAGGTCGAACTGCCTTCGAGCTCCAATAAGCAGATGCTTGTGAACCTGTGCCGCGATGCATTCTTCACGGGATCTTTATGTTTTCTCGATGGCTTGTTTATTTATGTTCTGGAGCGGAGCAGCGACGGAGATGGACTTCGATGCGCGTGATAAACTGAATGGTTCCGGTTCTCGGAAGTATTCAAAAATGAAGATTTCTGCGATTGCCTCCCTTTTCGTATTCTGTGCGCTGTGCTATGGCCAGGCCCAGCCGCCGGTGACGGTAGCGCCGGGTGCGCCGGTAGTCCAGGCGCCGGGCGCGAGTCCCAACGCCCTCAGCCCGACCGCGCCTCAACCGCCGAACGTAACACCGGATACCGTGGTCGTAGAGGTGGCGGGGAAGAAATACACAAAGGCCGAGGTGGACAAGATCATCAACGCGCTGCCGGAGCAATACCAGAAGATGGCGCTGTTGCAACCTCAGTTGCTTTCTCAGGTTTTCCTGATGGAGCACCTGGCGGAGGAAGCGGAAAAAGCCGGCTTGGACAAGAAAGAGCCTTTCAAAAGCGCGCTGGAAATGCAGCGCCAGCAGGCGCTAGCGACGGCCGAGCTCTCCGACATCCGCAACACCATGGTGGTTCCCGAGGCCGAAGAGCAGCAGTATTACCGGGAGAATCAGGATAAATTCAAAGAAGTGAACGTGCGCGTGATCCGCATCTCCTTTGCTGCTCCGAACGCCAAGCCGGGGGCCGATGGCAAGAAGCCGCTGACGGAGGCCGAAGCCAAGGCCAAGATCGAGGAGATCGCGAAACAGGTCCAGGGCGGCGCCGATTTTGGCAAGCTGGCGCACGACGTGTCCGACGACAAGGCGTCGGCGGCCAAGGATGGCGATTTCGGCGTGATCACCCCGAGCAGCTCTTATCCCGCGGCGATCAAGACCGCCGTATTCACGCTGAAGCAAGGCGAGGTGAGCCCGCCGATCAAGGAGGCCAACAGCTTTTACCTGGTGCGCGCCGAGCAAATCAAAGAGAAATCCTTCAATGAGTCTTTGATGCAGATCCTGGACACGCTGAAGCAGTCGAAGTATCAGGAATGGCTCAAGGGCCTGCAGGCCCAATACAATGTGAAGATTGAGAACCCGGCCTATTTTGCTCCGCGGGTACCCGCACCAGTGCAGCCGGCTCATTAAGGCCGTCGAGCGGCGGCTGGTGGCGCTCGAGGGCCGGAGTGTGACGTTGCGGTTCCTGCCGGCGCTGACCGCTGACCGGAGCCGCCTGTATTCCAATCGCAAACGCGGCGAGCCGGTGCACGCGGCCTCCTACATTCGAAAACGGCGCATCGTGCTGGACCGTGAGCTGGCGCAGCAGCCGGCGGAGCTGGCCCGGATCCTGGTGCACGAGCTGTTTCATTTCGCCTGGGTAAGATTAGGGAACCCGGCGCGCCGCTCCTATGAAGCATTAGTGCGCGAGGAATGGCGGCAGCGGGCACGCGGCGAACTGGGCTGGTCCGCCGAATCGCGCAAACGCGCGCTGGGAACGCTTTCCTCGGCGGGCGGGCGCCACGCCCCGGACTGGCGCGAGTACATTTGCGAAAGTTTTTGCGACACGGCCGCGTTTCTATATTCAGGGGTCCGCCGCCATCCGGAATATACTTTGGCCGCGCGGCACTGCAACCGGAGGGCGGAATGGTTTCGCGCGGTATTCGAGCGCGGCACGATCGCGATTTGACGCCCGATATAATGTTTCAGGAGATGCCTGTGTCAAAAATGAGCGGGATGATGATAGAACCTCGCCGCATGCTGGTTGGTTTGGCGCTAGCCTGCGCGCTGGCGGGGTGCTCCAAGTCCGGGAAACCAACTGCGGCGGCTCAGAACAAACCGGCGCCGGCCGCGTTCGACCTCGACCACGCCGTGGGACTGCCTTCGCCGCCCTTCAGCCTAAAAGACGCGGATGGCCAAACGGTGCACGCCTCCGACTTCAAGGGCAAAGTGGTGTTGCTGGATTTCTGGGCCACCTGGTGCGGTCCTTGCAAGATCGAGATTCCCTGGTTCATCGATTTCCAGAGGCAGTTCAAGGACCAAGGGTTGGCCGTGGTAGGCGTCTCCATGGACGAAGACGGCTGGAAGGTGATCAAGCCGTACGTTCAGAACATGAAGATGAATTATCGCGTGCTGCTGGGCGACGACGCGGTGAGCACCGCGTACGGAGGCCTGGATTCACTGCCGACTACGCTGCTGATCGACCGGCACGGCAAGATCGCGGCGGTGCACGTGGGCGTTTCGCAAGGGAAAGAGGAATTCAAGGATGAGATCGTTAAGCTTCTCGGTTCGGCCAGCGTCAGCTCTCCCGTGGTCTCTCGCGGCGTCTTTGGTGTGCTTACTGGGGGTGTGCTTACTGGGGCTGTGCTCACAAGGGATCTCCTACGCCCAAACGGCCGGTAGCGGCGTTCTGACCATTGCACCGTCCCAACGCGTGACCATTCAACGTGGCGCTACGGCCGACTACACGCTGAAGGCCCAGCTCCAACCCGGCTTTCACGTCAACAGCAACATGCCGGGCGACGATTACCTGATTCCCATCAAGCTCATCTGGAACAAAGATCCGCTCGAAGCCGAACAAGTGATGTACCCGAAGGGGCAATCGGAGAAACTTTCGTTTTCGCCGAACCCGATTTCCGTATATACAGGAACGTTTGAGATCGGCACACGCTTCAAAGCGCCCGCCGGCGCGATGCCGGGCTTGGCGTTTATGAACGGCAAGCTCCGCTACCAGGCCTGCAACAACAAGGAATGCCTGCCTCCGCGGACAGTGGACGTGCGCGTCACGCTGGACATTCAGTAGGTTTGGGACGGTAGATTCCAGGAGGATCGGGCGGCTGGCCCCACCCAGGAGACCAGCCCCCTCTGAGCCGTCGTTAGGTTTCGAAAATCCCCGTTCGGCGGCGGTTCAGCCATATATACACCAAATCAAATTAGAGAACAAGGGACGGCGCTGGCGACCGGTACCATGCCGCTAGCAGGCGGCGAGAACCTAACGTGTCAAGATCTGGACGCCCTCGGGACCGGCGACGATCGCGCGCCAGGTCATTTTCAGAAACAGCCCGTGCTCCACCACGCCGACCACGCTATTCAAAGCCTGATCGAGCGCGGCGGGATCCGCAATTGGACTGAACGTGCAATCGACAATGAAATTGCCGCCGTCGGTGACGAACGGTTTCTCATCGGGACCGGGACGCAGCTTGGTATGCGCGCCGAGTTGCTGCAGCTTGCGTTCGGCGGCCTGCCATCCGAAGGGCACCACCTCCACGGGAAGCGCGAAGTGGGTGCCCAATTGATCCACCAGCTTCGTATCGTCGGCGATGATCGCCAGCCGGCGGCTGGCGCTGGCCACCACTTTCTCGCGCAGCAGCGCGCCGCCGTGGCCTTTGATCAGATCGAGCGTTCCGCGCTGGATCTCGTCGGCGCCGTCGATGGTCAAATCCACTTCGATGTGCTCGGCGAGCGAGGAGACGCGGATGCCCACGCTGCGCGCCTGGCGGGCCGTGGCTTCCGAAGTTGGAACGCCGACGATGTGCAAGCCTTCTTTGATCCGCTTGCCAAGCGCCTCTACGGCGAATTTGGCCGTGGTGCCAGTGCCCAGGCCGACGATCATGCCGTCCTCCACCAGCCCGACCGCCACTTCCGCCGCGGCTTGCTTGAGTTGATCTTCTTTAGTTTGAAGTTGAGTATCCATGAGGCCCGCTCAGTGCCCGCCCCTTCAGTATCCGCCAGCTAGTATCCGATGGTGAAGCGCTGCTTGGTGTGGCGCGCCTGCTCCACTTCATCCACCAGGGCGATCGCGTAGTCTTCGGCCGAGATGGAACTATTGCCTTTCTCGTCCGAGATGAGCGAGTTCCGGCCCAGGCGAAACTGGCCGGTGCGTTGGCCGGGCTGAATCGCTGCGGCGGGGCTGAAGTAGGTCCAGTTGAGATCGGACTCGCGCAGGATGTAAAACGCGTCGCGATGCGCGAGCGCGACCGGCTTATAGACGTCGGGGAACGACGGCAAGTCGACCAGTTGCTGCCCCGGCGAAACTTCCAGGCTTCCGGCGCCGCCCACCACGATGATGCGCGGGGAGCCGGCGCGCCGCGCTCCGGCGATGAGGGCGCGGGCAACATCGGCTAACCGGTTGGCTTCGGCTCCGGAGGGCGGGCCGTAGGAGCTGACGATCACATCGGCGCCCCACGCCAGCTTCGCGATGCTCGCGGGATCCAGCAAGTCGCCCTTTTCGATGGTGAGATTGTTCTGCGGCTGCAATTTCGACGGGTCGCGCACTACCGCCGTTACCGTGTGCCCGCGCGACAGCAGTTCTTTCAGAATCCGGCTGCCGATCATCCCCGTCGCCCCATATAGGACCACTCGCATTCGGTTCTCCTCTTTCGGTGGAATGGTTCTTGCCGATTGAAAAAATCATGATAACAACTTGGAGCCGCGCACCTACCGGCAATGCCCGAGCAAACCTCTTTGCCTCTGCTTAGTTGACATATCAGATCCTTTGATTTGACTTATCACGGATCGCGTCTGGTCATCCGGGCTACGAAGTGATATGTTCGCCTCCAGCAGCTGCAACAAAGGGTCGTCTAGTAAGTCCAGTACAAGGGGGAATTTGAAAAGTGAAAAAGTGGGAGAACCGTGCTGTTCTCTGTCTCGCCGTTCTCGTTTTGATGGGGACAGCTTCCATACATCTATTCGGGCAGGCCGCCGCCGGAGCGGCGTCCATTTCGGGACGTATCACGGATGCCTCGGGAGCATCGATTCCCGCGGCAACGGTGACCGTTAAGAACACGGAAACGTCCGCGACTCAGAGCACTGTGACCGACAGCCAGGGACGCTATACCGTTCCAGACCTCCCGATCGGCTCTTATCAAATTGAAGCTTCGAAGACCGGGTTTCAAAACTCGCTGCGCAGCGGAATCACACTGACGGTAGGCGCCGCGCCGGTGATCGACATCCAGTTGTCGGTCGGGCAGTCCTCGCAAACAGTGACGGTATCGGCGGAGGCGTCGCAGGTGGAAACTACGTCGGCAGCGGTTTCGTCGTTGGTGAACTCCACGCAAATGCGCGAGCTGCCGCTGAACGGCCGGAATTTCGAGCAGCTGATCCTTCTGGCGCCAGGGGTGTCCACGTATCCACAGGGCGGAAGCTCGGCGCTTACTTCGGTGGCGAATGCTTATTCCATCGCCGGCGCGCGTCCGGAAGGATACGCCAATACGCTGGACGGCGAAGACGTCCTGAACTGGTGGCAGCGGAACGCCGGCGGGGATGTGACCGGAACATCGCTGGGCATCGATAGCATCGCGGAATTCCAAACGCTCACCGGCACCTTTGGCGCCCAGTACGGCGGCAACGGCGCGGCGATCATTGCGGTTACCAAATCGGGCACCAACGAATTCCATGGCTCGCTGTACGAATTCTTGCGGAACAGCGATCTGGACTCACGCGGCTTCTTTGACGGACCGTCTCCGCCGCCTTTCCGCAGGAATCAGTTCGGCGCCACGTTCGGCGGGCCGATCAAGAAGAACAAGCTGTTCTTCTTCGTGAATTACGAAGGCATCCGGCAGGTTCTGGATACCACGTACGTGAACTTCGTTCCGAGCGCAACGCTGCGCCAAGGCATCTATAACGGACAGCCGTATACGGTGAATGCCGCCTCGCAAGCCATGCTGAACCTATACCCGGTTGCAAATGCCGGGGCCTTGAACGCCAACGTGGGTTACTACGATTACGTCGGCGCGCAGATCACACCGGAAGATTTCGGCGTCGCGCGTATCGATTACAACATCTCCGACAAAGACTCGCTATTCGGCCGCTATCAAGCCGACTTCGGAACCCGGACCACCTACAGCGGCTTGGGACTCTGGCCCACCTACGATACGACGCATAATCAGTTCCTGACCATCGGCGAGCACCACATTTTCTCGCCGACCTTGATCAACGAATTCGATGTATCGTACTCCCGGCCTGTCACCGGAGAAGTGCAACCGACCGAGCACGCTCCCCTGCAGATCTTCACTCCGGCGCGCGAAGACGTTTACGTCGATTTGCCCCTCGGCCTCACTCCGCTGGGCGCTTCGTTCATTAATCCCTTCCAGTACATTCAGAACAAATTCACGGAGCGGGACGACCTGAAGTGGATCCGCGGCTCGCATACCATCAGCATGGGCGCAACCTTCCGGCGCGAGCAGCTTAATCCGTATGCCTACACGTATTGGAATGGATTCTATCTATTCACCAGCATGCCGAACTTTTTTGCCGGGGATCCCGCGTCATTCACCGGCGCACCGAATGGTGGGACCGATACCTATCGTGCCGAGCGCGATATCCGGCTGACGCCTTATATTCAGGACGACTGGAAAGTGAACAGCCGGCTGACGGTGAACTTCGGGTTGCGGTACGACTGGGAATCCAACCCGATCGAAATCCACAACAACTTTTACAACGCCGTCGGTCCGCCCTTTGGAACCGGTTTCGAAAACGTGCCGCATGCGTTCGTGAGCAATCCTTCGAACAAGAATTTCGATCCTCGGGTTGGACTGGCGTGGGACGTGTTCGGAGATCACAAGACCTCCGTTCGCGCGGGGTTTGGCATCTTTCATGACACACTCCAAACTTACACGTTCTCCTCGGCTTATCTGACCAATCCGCCGTACTTGACCGAGAACCAGGTTTTCACGGGCGGCGATCCGAATTGGCCGTATCCTTTCGTGGGCGGCGGAACGCCTCTGCTGAGCAACACCAACGGAACTTATTACGGCATCCACACCACGCCGTACAGCATGGAATACACGCTGAGCGTCCAGAGGGAATTGCCCGGCGGCACGCTGCTTACGGTTGGCTACCAAGGGACGCGGGGCGTGCATTTGCTGGCTTTCCACGATTTCAACGCGCCCATTCCAACCGTCACCAACGGCGTGTACGACTTCGTTCATGCCACTTCCACAGGGGCATTGGCGGCGAATCCGGTGCCCGATCCCAGTTTCGGCTCGCTGGACATGTTGGATACCACCAGCTACTCGTCGTATAACGCCTTGCAGGTTAGCGCGGCCCACAGGCTTTCTGCAAACCTGGTATTCCAGTTCTCCTACACCTGGTCGCATTGCATCGACAATTCGTTCGCCTATGCGGGCTTGGGCGCCAACAACGTGACGTCCGCGAATACCAATCCGTACGACTGGGCGCTGGACAAAGGAAACTGCAGCTTTGACCTCCGCCAGGTGATCGCTGCCAACGCCGTCTACCTGCTTCCCTTTAAAGGCAGCCGCTGGGTGGAAGGCTGGCAGATTACCGGTATCGAGTCGTGGCACACTGGCGTTCCCTTCTCTCTCGGAGAAGGCACCCAACCGTACCTCGATAACAACTTCGACGATCCTCGTCCGAACGTGATCGCAGGCTGCAACGTTTACGCCAATCAGAACGTTCATCAGTGGTATAACCCGGCGTGTTTCACCTACGCCCCTTACGGCACGCTCGGGGATATGGGACGGAACGCACTGGTGGGGCCGGGCTTTGTAGAAACCGATCTGGGCGTGATGAAGGAGACCAGGATCACCGAACGGGTTAGCGTTCAGTTCCGCGCCGAGCTGTTCAATCTGTTCAACCACCCCAACTTCAGCGAACCGGCCGAAGGCGTGTTCACCGCCGGATCGGCGGCCACAGGCTATCAAGGCGTGCCGGTCGCTACGGCGGGAGAGATCACGGCGCTTGTGGGTAGCGGCGGACTGAGCAACGTCGCGCGACAGACCCAGTTTAGTTTGAAACTATTGTTCTAAAATCAGTTCCGATCTCCACGGCCGCGCCGTGCAGGCAACCGATCCCGCGGCGCGGGCATCCAAACTTCAGGGGTGACAGAGCCGTGAACTGTGGAATCGGTCCCAAGTTGTTGGCCGCATTGGTAGCGGCCGCTTTCTTTGCGAGCGCCGGACTGGCGTCATCGCTTCCAAATGCTACCGGCGGCTCGGCGCAGATGGTGATTACGGCGGTTCCGGCGAAGGGCGCAAGCGAGTCAGCGCTGGATCGAGATGATATAACCGTTACGCTCGCCAAAGCGCCCGCTCGGGTGGTCAGTCTCCAACGCCTGGCGGGCCCGCTTGCGAGCCTGCAGCTTTTTGTGTTGCTGGATGATTCCACGCCGGCCTCGACGCTCGGCGTCCAAATTCCCCAATTAAAGGCATTCATTGAAGCTTTGCCGCCTGGGACGCAGGTGGCGGTGGGGTACATGCGAAACGGGACCTTCGGGCAAGTCCAGGGGTTCACGGCAGATCACCAAAAGGCGGCTCGGGCCGTGCGTCTGCCGGTCGCCGAGGTGGGGCTAAATGGCAGCCCGTATTTCGCGCTCTCTGATCTGGCGAAACATTGGCCCGGTGAAGAGGCGGCCGGGCGCCGCGTGGTCTTGATGCTCACCGACGGCGTGGATCGCTACTACGGCGACAATTGGGAAATCGACGATCCATACGCGGACGCGGCGGTGCGGGATGCGCTGCAGAACGGGGTCGTGGTGTACTCGATCTACATGCGCGACGCCGGCTTATATGATCGAGGCGGGCGGACGACGCTGTTCGCGCAGTCGCGTCTCCAGCAGGTGTCCGAGGAGACTGGCGGTTATGCGTATTTCCAGGAGTTCACCAACCCGGTTTCGGTATCGCCGTTTCTGGACAATCTGCAAAATCGCCTGGATCACCAGTACCGAGTGATCATCGCGGCTTTGAACTTGAAGGGCGTCCAGCCAGTGAAAGTGCGGAGCGAGGTACGCGGACTGAAGATCGAAGCACCGACGCGCGTCTACGTACCTTAACTGATTTCGCCGAAACACGTTCCGCGGTCCAGACGTATAATTCCTCCAGGGGGGTTGCTCATGACGCACCTTCGCCTGGTTCTAACGGGCTGTCTGGCAGTCGCTCTGGGCAGCGCTCAGGTTCCTTATCCGACGCCATATCCAGGAGGGCCGTATCCGGGAGGACAGTATCCCGGACAGTACCCTCCAGGGCAATATCCGCCGGGCCAGTATCCACCCGGCCAATACCCGAGTGGGCCCTATCCGGGCGGCTATCCTCCGGGTTCCGTGGGACTGCCAGGAGGCATCTCGCTTCCGGTGCCGAAACTGCCCGGCAAAAAGGACGGCGACAAGGATACTGCGAACAGCAACAGCAGCCGGGTAGCGCTCCGCGCCGCCGACGGGACACTGCGCGAGCTGGGCGAGAAGAATTTATATCTTTCGACCTCCAAGCACAAGCTCCTCAAGTTCCGGTTGCTCCCGAAAACACAGTTTCATGACAAGGAAGGCAACGAGTATCGCGATTCCCTGCTGAAGCCGGGCGACCAGCTTTCGGTGCAAGTGAGCCCGGACGACCCGGAGACGGCGCTACGCGTGATTTTCGTGCGCAAAGGAACGCGCGAGGAGAGGGACGCCGCCGCGGTACCCTTCAACGACGATGATGCACAGGCGCCCGTTGAGGCGGACACGCATTCGGCGGGAACGATGGAAACGGCGGCAGCAGAGCCACCGGAGCCATCGAAGAGCGCGCCTACCCAAAGTCAGGCGGACACTAGTGCAAGCCCTGACCGTCCGCTACCCACGCTTGCCAGAGCCGGCGGCGCTGAGGGGACTGGTCGGGTGGAAGAAACTAAGCCAGTTTCGCATGTGCCCACGACCGACGACGAGATTATCGCGGCGGCGCGCGACGCAGCCGATCGCCTTACCGAGGGGCTGCCGGACTTTATCGTGCAGCAGAACACGACCCGGTATTTCAGCCGAACCAATCCGCCTGACTGGCAGACGCTCGACGTGGTGACCGCCGAAGTGACCAGCGTGGGCGGCAAGGAAGAGTATCGCAACATCAAGGTGAACGGCAGATCGACGGACCGGCCGATCGAGAAGACCGGCGCGTGGTCCACCGGGGAATTCCAGACCATGCTGGAGAGCCTGCTCAATCCCTACACTCAGGCGAAGTTCCAGAAGGCGTCGGACGATACGCTCCACGGGCGCTCCGCCTACACCTATGACTTTCGAGTTCGCCAGCAGAATTCCGACTGGGACATTCATGCGCCCGACGGCGCGGTAGCCACGCCGGCATACAGTGGAACCGTTTGGATCGACAAAGCCACGTCGAATGTGTTGCGGATTGAGGAGCAGAGTGATTCGCTACCCTCCAGTTTCCCGTTCGATAAGGCCGAATCCGTCGTCGAATACGGATTCATGAATATCGATGCGAAAAGTTATCCGTTGCCGGTCCACAGCGACATCCTTACGTGCCAGCGGGGAACCACCATTTGCACCAAGAACGCTATCGATTTCCGGAATTACCGCAAGTTCGCGGCGGATTCCACTGTCACGTTTGACAAGTAATGGTCGCGGGCCGCGTGCATGGGAGCGCGCGCCACAGACTGTCCTAATTGACTTCGAACTCCGCGGTTCTCTTCACCTGGTTGCCGGCCGGATCGGAAGCGGTAACTTCGAGCCGGTAAGAGCCGGGAGCCAGTGAGTCAACGGGAAGACTCCCGGCGACCGGAATCGGCGCGCCGCCGGCGCCGCCAGCGTGGATGGCGCTCTCCCACTTTTGTTCCCCGGTCCTGGCATCCAGGATGCGCATGTGGAGACCCGCGGCGCGAGCCTGTACACCATAAATCTCGAAATAAGCGAAAACTCGCTCCGTCTTCGCAAAGCGCCACATGCCGGAAGGAACCACCTGTGCGCCGCCGGCCACCAGCGGCGTGCGGCCTTCGAGCGCGGGAGCAAGGCCGACATCGTCCGCCGGATGCACTTCGCGGCTGAGTGCCAGGCCGCTGAGCCCGAGATCGGCCGTCAAGGGCTCAATCGACAGCGGCATTTCCACTTTTCCAAAGCTTGGGGCGTTCGCGCTGGGGCTGAACGCGACCGTTAATGTGTATTGGCCGGGCGCGATTTTGAATTCCTTTTCGTAGTGCACCCATTTCCCCTGGAGGTTCTCCACCTGGGACGCGTCATCGAAATCGAGCTTGAGCGCGTCGCTGAAGCGCGCATGCACCTGGCCGTCGGCGCCGCTGGCAACGCCCAGAAAGTTGAGCTCCGCATGCAGCTTGCCGGACTTACGCTCTTTCTCGAATTGCAGCTTATCGGCCTGGATCTCCATCGCGACGTCCACGCGGGCAATGTTGGGCGCGACGTAGAAATAAGGGAGTTCGATGGAGGCGCCGATGTCCCCCGGCTGCGCGGCGGTCGCGCGCTGCTCCAGATCTTTCCCCGCGATGGTTCCAGCCAGCAGATCGAGCGGCTTCTCGGTGCAATAGCTCGACCGCGAGCGGACGGTGGTCTGCTTGCGGTCCACTTTCACCTTGAGCGTGTGACAGGCGCCCTCCTTCGATTCCGGCGGAACGTACGTGACAACGTAATAGTGATCCTGCTCCTGGCCGATGCTCTGCAAGCCATCCCGCAGATCGCTGGTGTTGTGCACCACGAAGCCGCCGGTGCCGCCGGCGAGATCGAACAGGATCTGCTGGCTGCTGGCGCCGGAAGCCGGGACCGAGGAATTGTCCGCGTCGGGATCGCCTTGGGCGCCACCTCCCGCCCCAAACGGGCCGGGCATTCTCGAAGGTCTGGTAGCGGGCGTGTCTTGGATTACGCCAGGATCGCTCTGCGTGAAGACCGGCCGCACATCCACGGCATAGAACGCCACGCCGGATTTATTGGCTTCGTCCACCGCATTGCGCACTTCCGGTTTGGAATCGTTGAAGGAGGGAAGCGTCCCGGCGAAGACGATCACGATTTTTCGTCCCGGAAGGACGCCCAGGCTTCTGCCCAGTCCGGCGAGCGCGGCGATCATGCTCCGCGCGCCGAAGATGCTGATCATCCCCGTACCGCCGCGTCCCACCACGCGCTCTTCTTCGGCGCGGCTGGGGTCGTGCGAGTTATCGGAGTCGGACGGGCTCGCTGCAAGCCCGTGGAAGCTGGCTTGATGCAAGGCGTCTTTCAAGCGTCCGGCGTTGTCGGTAAAATTCTGCGCGATGCGCAGGGAGCCGTTGAATGTAACGATGGCCATTCTGTGATGGGGACCTGCTTCGGCGTCAATAAAATCCGAAGCGATCTGACGCAGGGCGGCCTGATCGCGCGGCTCCATGCTGGTTTCGTCGAAGAACAGAACCAGCGTACGCGTCTCGGAGCTGGAGGAGGGCGATTCCAGCGAGAAGCCCCGGATGGTTTGCTCCTTGCCGTCCTGCCAGATGCGGAAATCCTTGGCGCTCAGATCGCCGACGTAGGCGCCATTTTTCGCGGTGACGATCGCGTCCACCAACACTTCGCGCGTTTCGGTTTGGATGACGGGCCCCGACTGCGCGCTCAATGCGGCGGCGCAACCAAACAATGCAATTGCGAGTTTCATGGAATTTCGACGCCCGCATTACGGGCAGTGATGGTCTTGCCTCTCTCGTCGCGCACCACCACGCGGACCAAATAGCGGCCGGGTGCGACGGTAAAGTCCTCTTTCACGTTCATACCCGCGTTCTCGAACGCCGCGAGCGTCCCATCGCGCAGCCGCAAATTGAGCCGTTTTTCGATGCCGGCAATGTAGTTGCCGTCCGGATCGAATAAGCCGGCCACCACCGTCACCGTGTCCACGTTGCGCTCGCCGTCTTTGGTGAAACGCAAGGCTTTTGCATCCAACTGGGCGGTGACGGTGAGGCCGTATTTTGCGTCGCCGGAGTCGAAGAATTCGGTCTGCACCTGGAGAGGAATCGCCTGCAGTTCGTCGCGAGAAAACACGGTCTCCTGGAGCTCTTCTTGGGCGGCTTCCGCGGAATCGGACGCGTGCGCGGGCGCCCAGTAGCCGCGGCGCGCCTGGAGGGTCAGGCCGGCTGGATTTTTCAGGCTGACCTTCAGGGAATGATACGAGCCGTCGTATTTGAGTTCCTCGGGTGAGAATCCAAGGACATAGGTGTACTCGGGCCGCGCGGCGATGAGGTTGAGACCGCTTTTGAGGTCGTTGTCATTATGAAAAAACGCGCCGCCGGTGGCGTTCGCCAGCTCCGCGAGTACATCCGCGGACTGCATGGCAGCGTCGCGATCGGCCTCGTCCAGCGCTGTGACACCCAGGGCGGAGTGGACGGGGGGTTGATCCGCCGGCCCACCCGCAATGATTGCGAACAGGCCCCGCATATCGATGGTGTTGATCACGACGTTGGCGCGGATGGCGCGCTCGAAAAGATCCGCCTCCGGCGTCCGGTAATCCCGCGTCAGCAGAAAACCCGGCGAAACCAACACCAGGTTCCGGTTGCCTGGCATCACGGAAAGCTTGCGGATCACGTCCGCGAGAGCGCCGAGCCCCAGCGAGGTTTCATGGTCGCCATTGTTGAGGGCCAGCCGGGCGGCGTCCCGCAGTTTGATTAAGGCCTCCACCACGCACCGCGGCAAACCGGACAATTGATCCTTCTGCGTAATGCAGGGTCCCGAACAACTGAGGGCTTCGGAATATTCGGCGGTCAGCAACGGCTCGGCGCCGCCGGTGACCATTTCGTAGAGCTGCTGATCCGAAAACAAGCGGCCGGACAAATAGAGTTTCTGGTTCACCAGCAAATCGGCGGTGTAATAGCTCATGTAGGGGCAGTCCATCTGCCGGTCGATGCCGCTGGTGTAGGGCTGGATCCGGTTAACGGCATTGTGCAGCGTCTCGCGATCGGAGGTGAAGCCAGTGAGCGCGAGGCCGCTGGTGGTAACGATGGCCGCGCGGCTGGCGGGATCGAGCGCCTGGTCGAGATGGCGATGCATGGCTTGGCGGGTGTTCAGCAAATCGCCGCGCTCCAGATGCACGTCGTCGACCAGGTACGCGACGTAGTTTTCGGGCTGGGACGGCGCGGCAACGGGAGCCGGTGTTTTCCCGGCCTGAACGCTTGCCGCCTGCTCGGGGAGATCCACCAAACGTTGCCGCTTTTCCACCGAAAATTTGGTGATGGTTTGCGGCTTGCCCTTATCGAAAAGGCGGAAATCGCTTTTTTCGAGATTTCCCACCGCCCGGCCATCCTTATTGCGCACCACGACGGGAACCGATATGAGATTGACGCGGCTGCTAAAGGTGATAGGAGTCTCGCTGGTCGACACTTCCGCCTGATTCTCGCCGGGCGCCTGGGCCCAAAACGGAGCGGCAGGCACACCAAGCAGGAGCGCGGCAATGGCGATGGCTCGCATGAGCGCCTTTTGGACTTCTTCCAGTGTAAACGACGGGGCAGTGTGAACCGGCCGGGTGGACTCTTCCGCACTCTTACGCCCGGGGGCCCTTCCAGGCGATAATTGAATTGCACCCATGACCACCCTGGAATTGCCGGGCGCGAACCCGGCCGAACTCCCTGCCTCAACGTTTGTACCCGATATGAGCTGGACCAAACACATTCCAGCCGCCAAACGTTTGGACTGCATCGCCGTGGCCAATGAAGTCTTCACGCACGCCGAACGGAAACTGAGCCAGGTAGAGCGGATGGGCCTGGACCGCGAGCGCATCCGCGTGGCCACGTTCCTGCCGCGCTTGCCCGACACGCCCGTCGATCGGGGCGCGCGGCGCTACGCGAGCTATATGGGCAAGATGTTCCGCCAGCACGGACTGGATTTCCGGGTGGAAGAAGCGCAGAGCGCTGACGCCCTGGAACTGCTGCTGATGGGCGCGCAGGTGAACGACAAGATCTATGGGACGTTCATTTTCTTCCCCACTCCGTTCGGCAAGCCCGAGGATTACTTCCTGCGGCGCGTGCGCCCGGAAAAAGACATCGAAGGGCTGACTGTGGAAAACACCGGGCGCATGGCGCTCAACATCCGCACGGTGGATGAAGAGGAAAAATACGAAGGCGTGGTGCCTTGCACCGCGCGCGCCATCCTGACGCTGCTTTCGCAGCACAACACGCTGAAGAAAATGTTTCCGCGCGACATGAGCCAGCGTGGGCCGACGGCGGTGATCTTCAACAACTCGACGCGCATCGGTATTCCGTTGCAAAGCATGTTGATGCGCGTGGGTGCGACCGCCGTGATGGTGCATCCGCAGACGCGGCCGGAGGATCGCGAGCATTTTCTTCAGATCGCCGACATCGTGGTGACCGCGTTTCCGGCGCGTTCGGAAACGGACCTGATCCGTAACGTGAAACCGGGCGCCGTGGTGATCGATTGCTCCACCGACGGCGACTTGCACTCCGACGTGGCCGAACGGGCGGCGTACGTTTCCTCGCACGACAATCATCTGGGACAAATCACCACCGCGCTCGCGCTGTACAATACCGCGTTATGCGCGCTGTGGCAGCGCGGATTGCACGGATAGGGATCACCACCATGGCCCCACAGGAAAGAAGCGAGATCGTTAACAACTTGGCGCGCAGCCGCGAGGAGTTTCTAGCCGCGGTGGCCGGGTTGACTGACGAACTGGCGAAAGCGAGGCCGGATCCCGAGCGCTGGAATGTGCTGGAGTGCGTGGAGCATGTGGCAACCGTGGAGGAGCGCTTCCTGGGCTGGCTCGATCAAGCGGAAAAGCTGGATGCGCGGCGCATGGACCGGGAAAAAGAGCTGCGGCTGATGGCCATGATTCCGGACCGTTCGGTGCGGATGAAAGCGCCCGAAGCGGTGGTTCCTACGGGACAGTACGCAACGCTCGCCGACGCGATCGCGCGATTCGAAGCCATGCGCGCCCGCAGCATCCAGTTCGCCGAAAAGCCCCAAGATCTGTACTGCCTGGCAAGCTCTCACCCGCGATTCGGCCAGGTGAACGGCGTGGAGCTGCTGATCATCATCGCCGGGCATGCGCGGCGGCACGGCGAACAGATTCGCGAACTTCGCGCCGAGCTGGAACGGAAGTAACTTTCATGAGCTCCCGCCGCAAATTCATCGGAGCGATGGCCGGGGGCCTGGCGTCGACGCTCGCGTCGTCGACTAGCAGCCGGGCGGGCGTGCTGGGCGCCAACGACCGCATCCGCATCGGAGTGATCGGCGCGGGGCAGCGCGGGACGGAGCTGGTGCATCAGGCGCGGGCCTGCGCCAACGTCGAGGTGGCGGCTTTCGCCGACGCCTACAACAAGCGCCTGGAAGACGCGTGCCATCTGGTTCCGGGTGCGGCCGCATACAGCGATCACCGGCCCCTCGTCGACGAGGCGGGCATCGACGCGGTGATCATCGCGTCGCCGCAACATCTGCACGCCGAGCAATTCGTGCACGCGCTCGAAGCGGGCAAGCATGTGTACGTGGAAAAGACGCTGGCCTTTACGCTCGCAGACGCCAAGCGCATGCGTGCGGCGTACCGCGAAGCGCCGCAGGCCGTGGTGCAAGTGGGCCATCAAGCCTGCTCGTCGGGCCAGATTCGGGATGCGGCGAACTTCCTGGCCGGCGGGGGCGTGGGGAAGATCAGCGCGATTCGCATGCACTGGTATCGCAATACGCCGCGCGGCAAGCCGCATTGGGCGCGGCCGGTTTATCCCGACATGACGCCGGACAACATCGCCTGGAGCGCGTTTTTGGGCGAAGCGCCGCGCCGCGATTTCGACCCGAACCGGTTCCTGAACTGGCGCTTGTTCGCCGATTATTCCGGCGGCAACGTGCATGAGAATTTCAGCCAGCAGCTCGCGTTTTGGTATAAGGCGCTCAATTTGCAGATCCCGCAGGCCGCGACGATGACCGGCGGGCTGTACCTGTGGAAAGACGGCCGCGACGTGCCCGACACCATGAACGTCACGCTCCAGCAGCCCGAGCAGATGCTGGTGAGCTGGGATTCGGGGCTCGGCAACAGCCAGCCCGGCATCAGCGAGGACGTGCTCGGCTCAGACGGCACGATCTCGCGCAACGCGTCCGGTATCCGCTATCTTCCGCAAAAGGTGAACCGGCCGGAAGGCGTGGAAATGGCCGGCAAAGTGGCCAGCTTTCCCACGGCGCACATGCAGAATTTCATCGACTGCATTCGCGCCGGCGCCGGAGCGGGGCACGAGCCCCACTGCCCGTTCGAGCTGGGTTATCGCGTTTCCATCGCTTGCCGCATGGCCATCGAGAGCTATCTACTGGGGCGGACTGTGCACTGGGATCCGCGCACGGAAACCATCATCTAACCGCTCAGGCGGACTCCGCATTAGTTGAAGGAACGGCGATGCCGTCGTGTTAACACTCTACTTGACGCGGTGGTGTAGAATTCCTCGCATGCGAACGAAAGCGCAATTGTTGTGCTTCGCCCTGTGGCTGGTTACCATTCCAAACTGTCTGGCGGACATGACCGTTAAGGCATACCTGAGTGGCGACCGAACGGTTAATGGCATCTATCTAAATGGTGTCGGTCAGGGCCTGAGCTGGGCCGATTTCTGGATGAAGAGGCAAGGCGAACCTCCAATGTACTGTGATCAGGACTCAATGCCGTTGGACGGAAACGACTATCTCAAGATGGTTGACCGACAAATCGAGCAGCTCCGCCGAGTGACGCCGAAATCAGAACTCGACAAGACGCTCGTTCCAGCGCTGCTCCTCAGAGCGCTCATGGAATCGTTCCCTTGTCGGGCGGGGAAATGACTATGGGCCTAGAGAGAGAACGTCCAGACCACCGTAGCACCAGCGTGGGGTCCTGTCCTTCTCACCAGCCGGAGCCCATGCTTGACTCGGAACGCCTGGGCTTCGATCGCTGAGCAGACAAGTGGCATCCTGTCGGTCATACCGAGGGCCTTACCTACGTCGCCGGACGTGATCTCCACGTGGGAGGCTTTTTGCCTCCGTGCTGGAGCGACGTAGCTGTTGTATACATAGGCTCGAACGTGGCCGGCCTTAGTGGTTTTTGTCACGTCTTAGGATCAACCAGTTCGGGATACTTTGGCAACGGCGCAACTCGGGAAAATTTTCCTCCGGCGCAATTACTTGGCTCCCGTTTTCATTCGTTTATGTTTTGGAAACCGGCGTGCCTCTTCTCAAAACGAGGAGGAATCATGAAATTCAAACGAATCCTAGCCACAGGCGCAATTGCACTGGGGACTTGTTTCGTCACGCCCTTCGTCACGCCGGCGTCAGCTCGTGTCGACTTCGGCATTAGCGTGGGGAGCGCCCCACCGCCGCCGCAGGTCGCACCGGGACCGGTAGGAGTTGCGCCGGGGCCGGGTTACGTGTGGACCAATGGCTATTACGATTGGAACGGCGGGTCCTGGGTGTGGGTGGGCGGCCGATGGGCGCAGCCGCCGCACGGCCATCGTGTTTGGGTCGGCCCCGCTTATCGCGTGGACCACGGCCACCATTATTATCATCGCGGCTACTGGCGCTAGGGCCAGAGGTCGTCCACGGGCGTCTCATGATATGTTCGTGAGTTGTCCCGCTCATCCTACGGCCGCTATTTTGAAGAACTGGAACCGGGCCAGAAATTCCAACACTGGCCCGGCCGCACCGTCGAAGAATACGACGACACGCTATTCAGCCTGCTGAGCATGAACCAGCATCCGGTGCACATCGACGAGCACTATGCCTCCGCAACGCAGCATGGACGAAGGTTGGTGGAAGGCCCCATCGTGATCAGCCTGGTGATTGGGATGAGCCAGGCCGATATCGGAGGACGCGCCACGGCGACGCTGGGCTATTGGGACATCCGGCACGTGGGTCCGGTGTTTCATGGGGACACGATTTATGCCGAATCGAGCGTGATCGAGAAAAGCGAAGACGGCGTGGTGGCCGTTGAGCATCGTGGATACAACCAGCGGCGGGAGCTGATTCTGACGATGACGCGCAAGATTCGGGTTCCGCGGCGGCCGGCCTGAGCCCGCTCAAGCTCAAACCTTATAGACCGATAAGGCAGGCGTGGGCAAGACACTTTTGGGCACGATATTTATAAGCGGGGCGGCTCTCGTCTGCGGGCTCCAGGCACAAACCATCACAGTCACTACGACGCCGGCAGCGCTGACGTTCAACTATCAATCCGACGCCACGACGCTGCCGAAATCTCAGAACGTATCGCTGCGGGCGAGTTCCGGCACACCATCGTTCACGACATCGACGCCGGCCACGGATTTTTGGCTGACCGTGAGTCTCGACAGCGGGAATCTTCCGGCGACCCTGAGCGTCAGTGTGAATCCTACCAGTCTTCCAGTGGGGCAGTATGTGTCCGCGGTCACGATCACGGTGACTGGCGCGGCGGCGCCTTCGGTGGTTTCGGTGACGCTGAACGTAACGGCGGCGCCCTCGACATTGTCGTTGAATCCGGCGACACTCACCTTCACCGCTCCACCCAATCCGCCCCAGACCCAGACCGTCACATTGACCACGAACGGTTCGCCGATCTCGTTTTCGGCAGCGCCAGGCGCGACGTGGCTGTCGGTATCGCCCACGGTGGGAATCGTTCTACCGGGCGAGCAGGCTACGCTGACGGTGAGCGTAAACGCCGCGGGTCTGGCACCTTCGGCGACCCCTTACACCGCCAACATCACGATAGTCGCCTCGGGCGCTGCCGTGACGGCCAAGTCGCAGAACATCGCCGTGGGGGTGACGGTCAACAGTCAGACCCCCACCATTACGAGCATTTGGCCGCCGATCCTTCCGCTCGACGGCCCCGCCCAAGTGATCACTCTTCGGGGATCGAATTTCTATTCCGCCAGCGTCGTGGCGGTGCAGATCGGAGCCAACACCACCACGCTCACCACCACCGTGATCAGCGATTCGGCCTTGGAGGCCGTGGTTCCGGCGTCGATGCTCACCGCGTCGGGAAACTTGAATATCATCGTGGAGAATCCGCAGCCGGGCGGGAACTCGGCCGTCACCGCGATCAGCGTAGCCAACGCCCCGGTGATCTATGGAATCTTCAACGCGGCCAGTTACGCGACCGCCACCGTCAGCCCGGGCGAACTCATCACGATCTTCGGGTCCAATGTCGGACCCACCACCGCCGCCACCATGTCGATCAGCAACGGCTATGTAACCACGAACCTAAGCAACGTGACGCTGACCATCGGTGGCGAAAACGCGCCGCTGCTCTATGTCAGCGCCAACCAGGTGACCGCGCAGGTTCCCTATGAATGCGGCCTCGGCCCGAACGCGGTAGTGCTGACGAACGGCAGCAATCCGCCTGCCAATTCGACCGTCACCGTCGCCGCCACGGAGCCAGGAATCTTTACCGCCGACGGATCGGGCACCGGCCAGGCGGCGGCGATCAACACCAGCGCAAACACCGGAGCAGTCACCTTGAACAGTACTACCAACCCGGCGAAAATTGGAGACACCGTCACCCTCTTCCTGACGGGCGAGGGCAACTACAACACCTCCCTGCTCCCCGGCGCCACCAACACCAATACCGGATTCATCATCCCTGTTACCCTGTCGCCGCTCCCGCAGATGTCGCCCACGCCGACCGTGCAGATCGGCGGTGTGGATGCAAGCGCCGGCGTCGCGTATGCCGGCGTCGTGCCGGGCTCCATCATCGGTGTGTTCCAAATCAACGTGGTGGTGCCGACTGGCAGTTCTACCGGCGCTTCCGTGCCCGTGGCCGTCAGCATCGGCGGAAATAGCACGCAGTCTGGCGTTACCATCAACGTCCACCCCTAAGGCTTCGTATCGCCAACGTGGGGCTGGCGTGGGGTCAGCCACTTCTCGAAGTGGTAAACAAGCTTAATCAAAAATCTCTTGGTGAGCCGTGCCGGTGCGTGTTATCTTGATCGGGTCCCAACTTCTTCTCCAGGAGGCGCCATTGCTATCTAACGATCGCTCAAAAATTTGCGCGGGCGTCCTCCTCGGCGTCCGTTAACTTCCCGCGTCAGCCGTACTTTTTGAACCCGCGCCTTGGTGCGCGAAGGCAGGTATTTTATGACCCAGATCAAAGTCTTCCAAGGAACCCGATCCGTCGATGCACTCCGTCTGTGCGATTCCTGCGCCAACGGCGTGGTGATGCGCGGCCCAGCGGAAAGCGAAGAGCGTGTGTACTGCATGCTCATGGAGCGCAAGATCGAGATGCGTGTCACCGAATGCAACCGTTACCTGGACCGCACGCGGCCTTCGCTGTGGGCGATGAAGGAGATCGCCTGGGTGTTGCAGTCCGATTCCAAGCGCCAGAAGATCGGCTTCGTCACCGCCCAAGAGTGGCGCAAGCGAAACGAGCACGAGAATCTGGTGCCGGCGGAGTTCGAGGCGCGGTTGGAGCCGCGCTAATCGCTGCTGGCGATCCAGTGCGTGACTTTCGGCGGGTCGATGCCTTGATGAAAGGCGAAGGCCCGCTCTTCGATCTCGCGGTCGGCGACGGTGACGCGCTCGTGCTGGCGCACGTGCTCGGCCCAGCTTTCCACGACGAAGGTCTCGATGTAACGGCCTGGAGTGGCGGCATCCTCGAACAGGCCCCAGCGAATCGCCCCGTCGCGGCGGCGAAGCCTGCGCATGGGCCGCATGGCGCGAGCGAATTCGCGCGCGTCTTCGGACGAGATCGAATATTCCACGGTTACCAGCACGGGTCCATGCTCTTCGTGCCGCTCGACAACGAGGATCGGCTCCGGCCAGTGCCCGGAGGGCCGCGTATCGAGATCGCGCGGGCCGGCCAGCCGCATCCGGAAGGTGGCCGCCGCGGCGGCGATCAGGGCCATGCCCGCGGCGAGGAACGTCGCGCGCAGCCCAATGCGCGTGGCTACCGCGCCCCAAAGCACGCTGCCCACGGCCATCGCGCCCTGAAAAACCAGCAGGTAAACCGCGAGCGCGCGGGCGCGCACCCATCCGGGTACCGAGGTTTGCGTCGCGGTGGTGAGCGTGGAATTCACGGTCATCCAGCAGACGCCGGTGAGAATGAGCGCGCCGGCCACCGCGGCGTAGCTGGTGAGATAGGCGAGCAGGATATTGAGCGCGCCGAACAGCGCCACCGCGGCGCTGACCATGACGTCGAGCGAGAGCAGTTGGCGCATGCGGTGCAGCATCAGCGCGCCCAGAATGCATCCCACGCCTAGGCAGCCGAGCAGCACGCCATACCCCGTGCTTTCGCGATGCAGTTCCACCTTGGCGATCAGCGGCAGCAAGGACCATAACGCCGCTGCTGAAACGATAAAACTGCCCGACCGAAACAGCACCGAATGAATGGGCGGCGCAAAGCGCACGTAGCGCATTCCGGCGAGCATGGCCGCGCCGACGCGTTCGGTGGAGAGAGGCTGCGGCTGATGTTCCGGGCCACGGCGCCATAGGAAGAGCACGATCATCACGCCGACGAACGAGATGGCGTTGAGCACAAATGCCGCCCCGGCCCCAACGGCCGCGACGACCGCGCCGCCGAGCGCCGGACCCACGGCGCGCGCGAGGTTGAAGCCGACCGAGTTCAGCGCGATGGCGGCGGGAAGCTCGGTCTGCGGGACCAGGTCCGGCATGATGGCCTGCCAGGTGGGGCCGTTCATGGTAGCGCCGAGGCCGAGCGCAAAGGTGAGCCACAGCAGCGTCCAGGGACCCGTGGCGCCCAGCAACGTGAGTACGCCCAGCACGGCCGCGGCGGCGAGCATCAGCCCCTGCGTCAACAGCAGTAGCCGGCGGCGGTCGAACAGATCGCCAATCGCGCCGGACGGCACGCCCAGCAGGAAGACCGGCAGATTAGTGGCGGTCTGGACCAGAGCGACGAGCAACGCGGACGGCGCGAGCTCGGTCATCAGCCAGGCCGCGCCGACGTTTTGCATCCAGGTGCCGACGTTCGAGACCACGTTGGCCATCCACAGCCAGCGGAACCAGGTGTACAGGAGCGGCGTCCACGTGCCGCTACGCGGCGGCGAGGTTGCCTGGGTGGTTTCCATCTCGATGAATCAAGAGCTCAAGCCTTATTCTAAAGTTCCTGCCGGGGCAACAGGTGCTTTTGCACCTTGCCGAGGGCATTGCGCGGGAGCTTGTCGATGAGGATGAACGCGCGCGGCATTTTGAACGACGCCAGCTTTTCGCGGCAGGCGGCTTCGAGATCGCGAATATCGATGCCGCGGGTCGGGACCACGTAGGCGACGGGTACCTCGCCTCGCACGCGATCGGGCGCCGCCGCAACAGCCGCTTCGGCCACCCCGTCCTGTTCTTGCAAAAATTCTTCGATCTCGCGCGGATAGATGTTGAAGCCGCCGGAGATGATGAGGTCACTCTTGCGGCCGCACAGCGTGTAATAGCCGTCGCGAGAGCGCGTGGCGATGTCGCCGGTTTTGAAATAGCCCTCGAAGAAAGCGGCGCGCGTGGCCTCCTCGCGGCGCCAGTAACCGGAGAAGACGTTAGGGCCTTTGAGGTATACTTCGCCGGTTTCGTCGTAGCCCACCGGGCGGCCTTCGGCATCGAGCAAGCGCACCGAAACGCCGGGCAAAGGAAGGCCGACGCTGCCGGGACGGCGCTCGCCGACGTAGGGATTGCTGATGTTCATGAGCGTTTCCGACATGCCGTAGCGCTCGAGCGGGGCGTGGCCGAAGCGCGCGCGGAATTCGTCGAAAATTTGCGCCGGGAGCGGCGCCGAGCCCGAGACGAATAAGCGCATGAAGCCGCCAATCTCACGCGCTTGCTCGGCGGGGAGATCTAGCAGGCGGACGTACATCGCCGGGACGCCGAAGAACAGCGTGGGGCAGAAATCGAGGAACTCCGCCGCGGCTTTTTGATGCTCGAAGCGCTCGAGCAGGCGCATGCGCAATCCGCCGATGAGCCAGCAGTGCAGCCCGTTACCGAGTCCGTGGACGTGAAAGAGCGGGAGGGTGAGCAGGAAACGATCGGCGTTCGAAATTTGCCAGCAGGCCAGGAGATTGAGCGCGTTCGAGGCGAAATTGTTGTGCGTGAGAATCGCGCCCTTGGAAACGCCGGTAGTGCCGGAAGTGTAAATAATGCCGGCGGGAGTGTCGCCATCGAGCGCGAGGTGCGGACGTTCGTTCGGAAATACCGCGGCCTCGCGCGTGAGATCGGCCGGATGCCACATGGGGACGTGATTCGGGAACTCGCTGGCGGAGACCACGGCGGCGGGTTCGGCGTCGGTCAAGATGTGATTCAGCTCGCGCTCGCGATACAGGATGTTGATGGGAACGAAAATGACGCCGAGCTTGACGCAGGCCAGGTACAGGTCGATCATCTCGACGCAGTTGGCCAGGTAAACGCACAGCCGGTCACCGGTCTTGAGGCCGCGCTGGGCGAGCAGTTGCGCCAGGCGATTGCTGCGGGCGTCGATTTCGCCGAACGTGTAAGTGGAGCCCTGGAATTCAAGGGCGGTCTGATCGCGGCGGCCGATTAAGGAAAGATCGAAGAGATGAAGAAGGTCCAAATTTTGAAGGTAACACGCGAGGCGTGACGCTAGTAGATGAGATAGAACTTGCAGCCCGCGTTTTGATTGCACCAGAGGGTCTTGGTCGCCTTATATTCTTCCAACGTCATTCTGGGAAATGAATCCGTGAAAAGGTAGATGAGCGAATTCGGCGCGGTGCCTAAGAACCAGGGCTCGTTTCGAAGGTAGACCGCCTGCACGAACCGCGCGCTCAGCAGCTCCTTCACCTGTTCCATGAGCCGGATCCCATCGGGTTTCGTCAGGGATTTCAGGGAAACGTCGGTTACCACCCACACGAACGCGTTGTGGTCAAACGCCCGGACCCAGAAATACCAAATCGCGCCTTTGCCGGAGCCTACGTCCAGTTCCAACGGCTTCGCGCCAAATGGCCCGGACAGCTCCACGTATCGGCCATCATTGCCGCGGCAGCGCAGCGAGTAGGCACCCCTAATGAAGTAGAACAGGGCCTCGGGCATGGTTTTGGTATCGTGGGTAGCGATCCATTGCGCAGCGGACTGGCCGGTCACCTCCGAAGGGAACGGGAAAGCGGCTGTGCCGCGGGTTTTCG
>JASHQT010000104.1 GCA_030039005.1 Bryobacteraceae bacterium | reverse complement strand
CGTATCTGCGGCTGGCATAGACGCTGTGACGTAGATCGGCGGAACAGCTATTGGTTTGATTTTTTGGGCGGAGGCGGAGGGGCGGCGGAGGCCGCTTCGGAGGCGCCGGAGGCTGCTGCCCTCCGCGCTTCTCCAAAGGCTGCGTCATATTATGGTCCAGGCTTTATCGGCCGGCAGCTCCTGTTCCACCTTTTCCCAGCAGGATCGCCGGAGCGAATCGTGCGGCTCCTCGTCGAGCGCGCTCAACGCATCGCGGAAGGCATTGATTTCCCGCTCGCGCGCCTCATGTGTACCATCGAGGTCCGACAGTTTCAAGTCGCGAAGGAGACTCCAGATCCGATCCTTGGCGATGGCATGCCCGAGACCCGCCCGCTCCAACCGCGAATACTTGTCTTCCAGACCGAGCACGGGACCAATCGCGGCGAAGATAGCCGCCAGTACCATGAGCGATTGCAGCCACACCGTTCCTAGTTCCCTCAGCAAGCCCGTAAACGCCGCACTCGCGGCCAGCGCTGCAATGATATTTGCACCGGTAATCATGCGCTTTACCGACTTCGCCCTTGCCTGGTAGTAAAGCTGGTTGAATCTGGCGACTTGCAGGTCCGTGAACAATCGCTCCATGACCTCGTCACGGCGCGATCCCGAATTCGTCTCGGCCTCGATCACCTGCATCTATCTACAGTTTATCGAGCCGGGAGGGAAACAGGGCCGGCGTATGTTACGATCTAGTCTTACACCGTGATTCGTGCCTATCGCGGCGTCCTCCCCAAGATCGCCGCTTCCGCCTACATCGATCAAAGCGCCCAGGTAATTGGAGACGTGGTGGTGGGGGAACGCTCCAGCATCTGGCCCAACGTCACCGCCCGCGGCGACGTCAATGCGATCCGCATCGGCTACGAGACTAATATCCAGGACAATTCGGTACTGCACTGCGACGCCGGGAGATTCCCGCTGCAAATCGGCAATCGCGTTACCGTCGGCCACATGGTGATGCTGCACGGCTGCACCGTCGAGGACGAATGCCTGATCGGAATCGCGGCCGTCGTGCTGAACGGCGCTAAGATCGGAAAAGGATCGGTGATCGCCGCGGGCGCCGTGGTGCCGGAAGGCGCCGAAATCCCTCCCGAGAGCATGGTGATGGGCGTGCCCGCCAAGGTCAAGCGCTCCGTCACCGAGGAAGAACGCGAGCGTTTTCGCCAGAACACCGACCGGTACGTCGAAGCCGCGCGCATTTACCGGGAAGAGCCGGCTTGAAGAACACCCGGCTGGAAAACGAGCGCCGCTCGTAGAACCATGCTGAAGCAATGATCAAAGCAGTCAAAGGCACGCGTGACATTCTTCCGCCCTCCAGTGCCGTCTGGAACCAGGTGGAGGCGGTGGCGCGCGAAGTGTTTCGGGTTTACAACTACCAGGAAATCCGCACGCCGATTCTCGAAGAAACCGCGCTGTTCGCTCGCGGCGTGGGCGAAGAGACCGACATCGTCAGCAAGGAAATGTACACCTTCGACGATCGCGACGGCAGTTCGCTCACCTTGCGCCCGGAAGCCACGGCATCGGTGATGCGCGCCTATATCGAGCATCGCCTGGATCAAAAGCCGGGATTGCAGAAGCTCTACTACATCGGCCCCATGTTCCGCCGCGAACGCCCGCAGAAGGGCCGCTATCGCCAGTTTTTTCAGATTGGCGCCGAAGCCATCGGATCGGAATCGCCCGGCGTGGATGCCGAAGTGATCGAGATGGTCATCGACCTGCTGCGGCGCGCGGGCCTGGAAGGTTTTCAGCTCCTCATCAATTCCGTCGGCGACCAAAATTGCCGCCCGCAGTACGTCGCGCTGCTAAAAGAGAAACTCCAGGACGTCAAATCGCGCCTGTGCGAGGATTGCCAGCGCCGCGCCGATACGAATCCGCTGCGTGTGCTCGATTGCAAAGTGCCTGAGGACCAAGACATCATCAACGCGCTGCCGTCCATCCAGGATCATCTGTGCGATCCCTGCCGCACGCATTTCAACGCGGTCAAATCGCACCTGGACGATCGCAAGATTTGCTACGAAGTCCGGCCGCGCATGGTCCGCGGTCTCGATTACTACATGCGCACGACGTTTGAGATCGTGCACGGATCGCTGGGCGCGCAGAATTCGGTGTTGGGCGGCGGCCGCTACGATGGTTTGGCCGAAGCGCTCGGATCGCGCGTGCATTCGCCCGGCATCGGATTCTCGATCGGTGAGGACCGGCTCGTCATGAGTCTGGAAGCCAGTTCGCCCGTAAGAGAAGATCCCCTCGTCATTGTCACGTTTATTGGCGATGAAGCTACTCGCCGCGCCGCCTCGAACGCTGCGGCCGAACTACGCGCGCAAGGCATCCGCGTGGAGATGGCGGAAGGAAAATTGAAGAAGGTTTTCGAGATCGCGAATAAACTGAACGCGCGCGCCGCCATTATCTGCGGCGAAACCGAGACGGCCGCCGGCGAGATTTCGATCAAAGACATGGAAAGTCAGGTGCAAGTGCAGATTCCCCGTACACAACTCCTCGAAAGAGTCCAAGAATGCCTGAGCAAGTACCGTTAGACTTTTTGGGCGACCTGCGCCGCACCCATTCCTGCGGCCAGTTACGCGCCTCCGACGTGGGAAGCACCGCGCTGCTGATGGGCTGGGTGCATCGCCGCCGCGATCTGGGCGGTGTGTTCTTCATTCATCTGCGGGACCGCGACGGCGTCACGCAAATCGTCTTCCACGCCGATAATCCCGAACTGCACGCCAAGGCCGAACTGCTCGGCTCCGAGTACGTGGTGGCCGTCGAGGGCGCGGTCACGAAGCGTTCGCCCGATACAGTGAATCCTGCGCTCGAAACCGGCGAAGTGGAGCTGGTCGCAGACCAACTGTGGATCTTGAACGAATCGCGGACGCCTCCGTTCCCCATGGAAGAAACCGTGGACGTCAAGGAAGACGCCCGCCTGAAGTATCGCTACGTCGATCTCCGCCGCCCGCACATGCAGCGCAACATCATCCTGCGCTCGAAGATCAGCTTCGCGGTGCGCGAGTTTTTGTACAGCCGGGGTTTTCTTGAAATCGAGACGCCATTTATGGGCCGCTCGACGCCCGAAGGCGCGCGCGATTATCTGGTTCCCAGCCGCGTACAGCCCGGTTCGTTCTATGCGCTGCCGCAATCGCCGCAAATTTTCAAACAACTTCTGATGGTGAGCGGCTACGAAAAATATTTCCAGATCGTGCGTTGCTTCCGCGATGAGGATTTGCGCGCGGACCGCCAGCCCGAATTCACGCAAATCGATCTCGAGATGTCGTTCCCACAGCAGGAGACCATTTACGACGTTGTTGAGCCGATGCTCAAGCGCGTGTTCGAAGTGGCCGGGTTCCCGATTCCCCAAGATTTCCCGCGCATGACCTACGCACAGGCCATGCGTTCCTACGGCATCGATAAACCCGATCTGCGCTTGCCGCCTTTTCACGCGCTCGACGAAAGCTGGCAGCTCCTGCTCGGCGTAACATTTCCGCCCGTCGCTCTCCACATTCCGAAAACCGGCGCGCTCAGCCGCAAGGAACGCGACGACCTGAAAGAATTCGGAACTGAGCGCGGCCTGCGCGTGTATGACGATCTCAAGAAGTTGGATGCCGGCCTTGTGGAACAGGCGCGTGCGGCCTCGGGCGCGGCGGAAGACGATCTGCTGCTGATCGCCGGATGGCCTGGGCCTCCGCAGGGCCATCGTCCCGAAGAGACGTTCTATCAAGCTTGCGGTCAGCTCCGCTTGTTCGCTGGCCAAAAATATAATGACCGGCACAAACTGCTCGACCCCATGAATTTCAAACCGCTCTGGGTGGTCGACTTCCCGATGTTCGAATGGGACGAAGAAGAGAATCGCTGGAACGCGGCGCACCATCCCTTCACTTCGGTGCATGATGAAGACATCGAGAAACTGACGAGCGATCCCGCGCGCTGCCGCGCCAAATCGTACGACGTGGTTCTGAACGGCACCGAGCTTGGCTCAGGCTCCATTCGTATTCACCGGCGTGACGTGCAGTCCAAGGTTTTTTCCGCGCTCGGATACTCGGAAGAAGAAGCCAAGGAGCGCTTCGGATTCCTGCTGGAAGCCTTGCAATATGGCGCGCCGCCGCATGGCGGAATCGCGCTAGGCCTCGACCGCTTAGTAATGATCCTGGCGGGGGAAAACTCCATCCGTGAAGTGATCCCTTTCCCCAAGACCGCGCGGGGAACGGATCTGATGTCCGACGCGCCCGCGCCCGTTTCCGATCGCGTGCTGCGCGAGCTCGGCATCCGCGTGGCGAGTGCGCCCAAGTAAGAACAAGTACCCTATGGCGGTGACGAACGTAGTCACGATCGAAGGCGTTTGGAAGTATTACGGCGACTATCCCGCGCTGCGCGATATCTCCTTCGGCGTCGATAGCGGCGCGTGCCTCGCGCTGCTCGGCCGCAATGGCGCGGGCAAAACCACCCTGCTGCGCATTTTAGGCGGTTTGTCCAAAGCTGCGCGCGGCCGCGTCACTCTCTTCGGCAAGGACGCGCGAGCCGGCGCCACCCGCCAACGTATCGGAATTCTCGGCCACGGCATCGGGGTTTACGAAGAGCTCTCCGCGTTCGAGAATTTGAAGCTGTTCGGCGAACTGTACGGCGTCGAGGATTCCCGCCGCCACGCCACCGAATGGCTGGAGCGCACCGGGCTCGACCGCGTGCGCGACGGGCTGGTCCGCGAATTCTCGCGCGGCATGCGCCAGCGCCTGGCCATCGCGCGCTGCTTCCTGCACGAGCCGTCCTTGCTGCTACTCGATGAGCCGTTCACCGCGCTCGACGACCGCGCCATCGCCGTGCTCCACGAATTGCTCAAGTCCGCGCTCGCTCGCGGCGGCACCATCATCATGTCCACGCACCAGCTTCGCGAGGCGCTGGAGCTGGCCACCGACGTCGCCCTCATCAATCGCGGCAAACTCGCCT
The DNA here is from genome assembly GCA_030039005.1 of Bryobacteraceae bacterium. The sequence continues at coordinate 1,832 of JASHQT010000104.1, read as the reverse complement.
ATCGCGGCCCGCGCACCTGGGAAATGTTGGAAGATCCCGGCTGGCTGTATCGTCACTACGGGGACGCATGAAGTTCCTGCGCCGGACGCTGGCGGTGGCCGCCAAGGATCTGCGCTCGGAAATTCGCAGTAAGGAGGCTGTGAATGCGTCGGTTTCGTTCGCGCTCGTGATCCTGCTGCTCTTCAGTTTCGCATTCGATCTCGAACCTGAACAGATCCGCGACATCGCGGGCGGCCTGCTGTGGCTGATCTTCGCTTTCGCCGGCACCCTGATCTTGAACCGCAGTTTCGCGCGCGAGCTGGTGAACGATTGCCTGGACGCCCTGCTTGCCTCGCCCGTCAGCGGGGCCGAGCTGTTCTTCGGAAAATGTCTGGCCAATTACGTGCTCATCGTGATCGTGGAAAGCGTCAGTCTCCCGTTCTTTGCGATATTTTATGATGTTCGTTTGCCGCACTTGGGCCTCTTATTCGTGGTCATGCTCCTTGGCTCCTGGGGCATCACGGTTATCGGAACCATGTTCAGTGCCATGACCGTCAATTTGCGCCTCCGCGAGCTCATGCTGCCGACGCTGGTCTATCCCATGCTGGTGCCCGCGCTCATCGGCGCCATCGAATTGAGCCGCGTCTTGATTACCAACGGGAAGCTCGCGGAAAACTTCATCTGGTTTCGTATACTGGTGGCGTTCAACGTGATCTTTACGATCCTGGCTTTGGCTTTGGTAGAAATCGTTCTAGTGGGGTAGCAACCACATGCGTGAAAAAATCATTTTGACTTTGGCGGGCATAGCGGGGCTGATTCTGGCTTGGAATCTGCACACCATCTTCCTGAAGGTTCCCGATGAAGCGAACCAGGGCGCTATTTTCCGCATCATCTATTTCCACGTTCCGGCGGCCATCACGTCGTTCACCGGGTTCTACATCGGGATGTCTTCGGCCCTCGGTTATCTGATCAAGAAGGATCTGAAGCTGGATTCGATCGCCGCGTCCATCAACGAAGTCTCGCTCGCCTTCGCCTGCATCACGCTGGTCACCGGCAGCATTTGGGGCCGCATCATCTGGGGCATCTGGTGGACTTGGGACCCGCGCCTGACGTCGTACTTCGTCTGCCTGTTGATCTACTTCGGTTATTTCATGCTGCGCCGCGCCATTGACGATCCCACCACGCGCGCCCGCCTTTCGGCCGTGCTGTCGATCTTCGCTTGCGTCGATATCGTCCTGGTGTGGAAATCCATCGAGTGGTTTCGCACGCAGCATCCCGGTCCGGTGCTCGAAATCCGCGGCGGCGGCGGGATGGCGCCCGGCATGGAAGCGCCGCTATGGTGGAATCTGCTCGCGTTATTGATGCTTTCGGCAGCCCTCATTCTGATTCGCACGCGTCAGGAGAGCATGCGGCTGGAGATCGACGCTCTGCGCCGTCACGCGCACGCGTTTTAGGAGAAGCCATGACTTCGGAAAACTTCACCTTCATGTTTCTTGGCTTCGCGGCTGCCTGGGTCGTCATCATCGGCTACGTGATCTCGATCGCGCTGCGCGAAAAACGCTTGCGCCACGAGCTCGATCGCGTCAAGCGGATGATGGAAGAAACCGAGCAGTCCAAAAAAACAGTTACGCGCTCACCAGGTCCAGAACGGTAACCTCGGGGCGGCAGTTCACGCGGACGCCATCGATGTTTCCCACGCCGCGCGTGATGTAAAGCTGGCGTCCCTTCCAGGGCTTTAGCCCGGCGATAAAGCGCTTATCGCGCACCGGGACGAAGCGCGCGCCTACCAGCGGCAAAACAACCTGGCCGCCGTGCGTGTGGCCGCTCAGCATCAGGTCCCAGGGAAAATCCGC
>JASHQT010000103.1 GCA_030039005.1 Bryobacteraceae bacterium | reverse complement strand
TTATTCCTGGTCACTCAGGTTCTCAATATCGGCGTCCCGCTGTTCTTCGTCATCAGCGGATTCATTCTCAGTCTGCCGTTTGCTCAAGCGCAGCGGGGGTTGAAAAAGCCAGTATCGCTGAAGAAATACTTCTGGCGCCGTGTGACCCGTCTGGAACCTCCTTACGTTCTGTGCCTGCTGCTGTTTTTCGTTCTCAAGATTGCCGGATCCAGGGGGAGCGCCGCCAGGCTACTGCCTCACCTGGCCGCCAGCATCTTCTATGTGCACAACCAGGTGTTCGGGCGGCCGAGCGACATCGAGTATGTGGCATGGTCGCTCGAAATTGAAATTCAGTTTTATATCCTGGCGCCATTGCTGGCGTCGGTTTTCGCGATTTCGAGCAAACTCATCCGGAGGTCCGTGCTGGTAGCCGCGGTATTGCTCGCCAGCGGCGTAAGCGCCCTGGTTTCCGGCGATGCGCGATTGGAGCTTTCGCTGCTGGGAGCCGCGCAGTATTTCCTAATTGGATTTCTTCTCGCGGAGATCTATCTCGACAAGAGGTTGGGCCGCGCAAGCTCGCTATGGGACGGCGTATCGATTGCGGGCTGGTGTTTGCTTCTATTCGTGCTGGTGTCCGGGCCTCGCGTGGGCATGTGGTGCATTCCCTGGCTGATTCTGTTGCTTTACATTGCGGCCTTTCGTGGCCCGGCCAGCAATTTTCTGTTCACCAACCGATGGATCACCACCATAGGGGGGATGTGCTACAGCATTTATCTGGTGCATAACTACGCCATTGCTGCAACGGGGTTATTCACGGAGCGGTTCGGCGTGCAAAATGTTTTCGCGGTGCGCCTGCTGATTCAGTTCCTTTTCATCACGCCGGTGGTTCTCGTCGTCAGCGCTCTGTACTTCCGTTTCATCGAACGCCCGTGTATGCGGCCGAACTGGCCACGACAACTGGCAGCGGCTCTCTTGCAGGCCAAGTCCGCGGGTTCGCGGGAGTCCCAACCGCCGAGTCCGACCGTGGCGGTGGAGCCCTCCGATCACTAGCCTGCGCTGTCGCGGAACTCAGCCTGGCTACCAGGATCACAGCTTCCGATCAGCGCGGGATACCGGCCCGAATGGCCTTAATCCAGTGCGAGAGCAGCGGAACGTGAACCCTGCGGCGGACGGGCAACGCGAGGGAGGGTTGCTGAAGTAATGAGACGATTTGGGATGCAGGCACGCGACGCACAACGCCGTCGGCGGCCGCGAAGCGTATGATGCGGCTGGTGTCGATCACAAAAACGGCCGGTCTTGCGATGCCGCCTCGTTCGCGGGTGTTAAGGAGGCCCCACTGCGAGATCACCCGGCGCCCGGTATCGCACAGAAGCGGAAATGGCAATGCGAGCTGTGCCCGTAAATCCTCCGATACTTGAGGCGGGTCAACAGAGACGCCGGCTAGCATGGCGCCCGTGGACTCAATCTCGGGGTAGTGCTCGCGGTAATCCGCCAACTGGCGAAGGCAGAAGGGTCACCAACGACCCCGATAAAACAGCAGTATCAACGGGCCCCGCGAGATTAGTTCCGCCAGGCGTCGCAGGGTCCCGGTTGAATCCGGCAGTTCAAATTCGGGCGCAAGTTCACGGGCGCCTGGGATTGACGGCATAGGCGAATTATAAATGGCGGCTGGAGCATCCTGCGCGGCGGGGCGGTCGGCTAGGCGATGGCTGGCTGCGGAGAATGCGGCCCTTCCTACATGTCCCCTCGATTGTTCAATTGGACACAACCCTTCGTCTGCTCAGACAACAGGCTCGCGAGAGCGGACGCGGTGTGGCCGCAATTGTACGCCACCGAATCGCGCGAGTGAGCCGGTGTTTGCGCTCACCTCCGGCCTCGCCGGGGTTCTTGCGGGTGGAATGCTTAATGCTCGAACTCTTGCAAGTGCCTTTTGGTTGATCTCGATTGAAGAGCCTACATGACGTTGGTATCCAGTGTGGCGATGAATTGGATACCAGGAATTAATTTCCTTGCCAGCCGTTTGTCGTGGGTGAGGAAGAGATCCACACGCGCTTCGGCGGCACATGCCAAGTGGATGGCATCGCCCGAGCTGATGCCTCCCCGGGCTCGAATCTCGGCAAAAATCTCAGCCGTGGAGAGCTTGAAGTCGAGGAGGCGGAGTTCCGGCAAACGAAAGAACTCGCGAACTTTCGAAACCTCATCCCACCGCTGGGTCCTGCTTGGGCCTGCCAGCATCTCGGCCACGGCGAAAACGCTGGTACACAGTGTGTCGCCACGCTCTTCCATGCGACGCGCGATCTGGGCCACCCGCGACTTGAACTCCGGGTGACCTTCGAACAGATACGCAAAGAGCATGGTGTCCCAGTAAACTAGGCTCATCGGGAATAGCCTTCGCGTTCCTCCCGAATGGCTCGCTCGGCTCCCCCAATTTCCTCGTAAGCCTCCTTAAGGATTCCTTCCATTAGGAGCAGCTTTTTGAAAATGGATGTGCTCACCGGAGCCGCGGGAGCCGCTGCACGGTCCAGAAACTCGTAAGTATAAACTACTGTCGTGCTCGTGCCGGATCGCGGGCCGCTCGTTTCCACCAGCCGCAAGCCGTTGGGCTCAAGAAATTTCGGCGTCTTCAGAGCGGTACACACGTGAGCGATACGGTTCGACATGCCCAACTCCTTCTCGATGGTTCCGCAGCGAACCGAGAATCTCGCTTGCCGGCTTCGGCGGGCCGGCTCCACGTAATGCAGGCGCACATGCTCCCGTATCTGATCGGACGTATGAGCTGGCATGCCTAAATTATGACTGAAAGTCAGGCTGTCTGTCAAATAAGCTGTATGGGGCTGCGGTTTCGAATCCACGCATCGGCGGCCACGGATCGTGGTTTCGCGCGATTGCGTCCATTTTCCCGTCGCGCATTTGCCAATCACTTTGGCCCTGTATACAATCAGTTGAAACGCTCTGATACCCCGCTCGGCCTCAAAACCCGAGTCTCAAGAATAGGAAGGTTTATGTCCCGACTTCCCCGAATGGCCAGCCCTGTCTGGCTATTCCCCGCGCTGCTCGCGCTCGGCCACGCGCCGGCGAGCGCCCAGGTGAACCTGGCCGGCGTGTGGAACAATCTGCAAATCCTGCACGAAGACGAGCCCGAACGGTTGCCCGGTCCCGAGCTGGGCGATTACCTGGGCATTCCGATCAACGCCGCCGATCGTATGCGCGGCGATTCCTGGGATGCTTCGCTGATCACGCTGCCGGAATACCAGTGCCGCGTGCACCCCTCCGACTACTCACCCAGTTTCGCGGGCATTCGCATTTGGGAGGAATACGACAAGGACACGCAGCAGCTCATCGCCATCCACATCCATCACTTTGCGTGGGGCACGGAGCGGACCATCTGGATGGATGGACGGCCGCATCCGCCCGAATACGCGCTGCACACCGCAATGGGCTTCTCCACCGGCAAATGGGAGGGCGATACCCTGGCCGTCACGACCACGCATCTGAAGGAAGGCTGGATTCGCCGCAACGGAATCGCGCGCAGCGACCGGGCGACATTCACCGAACACTTCATCCGCCATGGTGAAAACCTGACGCTGATGACCGTGATCCGCGATCCGGCGTATCTGACGGAACCGTTTATCCGCACGCGCGACTATCTGTATGAAATCGGCGGCCAGATCGCGCCGTATCCGTGCGAGAGCGTGGAAGAGGTGATCCGGGCCAAGGGTGTAATCCCGCATCATCTGCCCGGCACCAACAAGTTTCTGGATGAATTTCCGGCCAAGCACGGCATTCCGCCGGAGGCCGCGCGAGGCGGCGCCGAGACGATGTATCCGGAATATCAGGACAAGATTCGCGGCAAAGCCGCGACGGTGAAGGCGGAGGCGAAATGAGGAACGTACCTTCGCTCTTACCGGCGCTTTTGTTGGCCGGCGCCGGCCTGGTTTTCGCGCAGGCGCAGAATGCTGAAGTCCACGTGTGGCCGGTGCAGGGCAACATCTATATGATCGTCGGCGCGGGCGGCAACGTCGTGGTGCAGAAGGGCAAAGACGGCGTGCTGGTGGTGGACACCGGGCTTGCGCCGATGGCCGACAAGACGCTCGCGGCGATCAAGTCGATTTCCGATGGGCCCATCCGCTATATCATCAACACGCACTACCATCCCGATCACACCGGAGGCAACGCGAAGATTCGCCTGGCCGGAAGCACCATCGCGGGCGCCAACGTCGCGGGCGATATTTCGGACGCCGCGGTCGGGGCGCAGATCATTTCGCATATTAATGTTCTGAACCGCATGAGCGCGCCCACAGGCGCGCAGGAACCCACGCCGCAAGACGGCTGGCCCACCGACACGTTCCTGAGCGATCAGAAAAAGCTGTATTTCAACGGCGAGGGCGTGGACATTTTGCATCAGCCCGCCGCGCATACCGACGGCGACAGCATCGTGTTTTTCAGGCGTTCGGACGTGATCGTCACGGGCGATATCTTCACCACCACCGCCTATCCGATCATCGATCTGGCCGCCGGCGGCAGCATCCAGGGCACCATCGCCGCGCTGCAGAAGATCGTCGACATGATCATTCCGGTGTACGGCCAGGAGGGTGGCACCATGGTGGTGCCCGGGCACGGACGGCTGTGCGATTTCGGCGACGTGCTCAATTTCCGCGAAATGACCGTCATCATTCGCGACCGCGTCCAGGACATGATCAAGAAGGGCTACACGCTCGAACAAGTGAAGGCGGCGCGGCCCACCGAGGATTACGATCCGCTGTACGGTTCCACTACGGGTTTCTGGACCACCGACAAATTCGTCGAGGCCGTTTACAAGAGCCTGAAGGGTGAGAAATGAAGGGTAAGAAATGAAACGCATCGTCATTTTCACGGCGCTTGGTCTCGCGCCCGCACTATTCGCGCAGTTTCCCGGCCCGCCGCCCGGTCCGCCGAAGCCGGCCAAGCAAATCGCGCCCATCGATCTTACGGGCTACTGGGTCGCCATCGTCACCGAGGACTGGCGCTTCCGCATGATCGCGGCGCCGAAGGGCGATTTCGCGGGCGTGCCGCTGAATCCGGCGGGCGTCAAAGTGGCGAACGAATGGGATCCCGCCAAGGACGAAGCTTCGGGCAACACGTGCAAGGCGTACGGCGCGGCGGGCATCATGCGCATTCCGACGCGGCTGCACATCACCTGGCAGGACGACAATACGCTGAAGATCGAGACCGACGCGGGCGAGCAGACGCGGCTGCTGCACTTCGGCCCTCCGAAAGCTCCGACGGGTCCGGCGACGCTACAAGGCTATTCCGCCGCGCGTTGGTTGGGACCCGCGGGCGGCATCGGATATTTCGGCACGGCGTTCGACCCGAGCAAGGGTGGGTCGCTCGAAGTGAATACCAGCCATCTCACGGCCGGCTACATCCGGCGCAACGGGATTCCGTACAGCGATAAGACCACGGTGCAGGAATTCTATGACGTGATCCACGAGCCGGAAGCGGATTGGATCGTGGTGAAGACCATCGTCGACGATCCGGTATATTTCTTCCGGACCATGATCACCAGCACGCATTTCCGCAAGCAGCCGGATGCTACGGGTTGGCATCCGGAGCAGTGTTACGCGCGTTAAACTGAGCCGCGGGCGCTAGCGCGCTCTAAGCGGTCGCGAATCGCGGTCCATTCGTCGCCGGCGGGCGGGCGCTCGATCGCGATCCAGTCCCAACCTTGGGCGTCGGAATGATGCAGCCGCTCATACAGCACGGCCGCGTATTCATGCGGATCGGCGGGCATTGCAAGACGGATTCCCCGGCCGGCGGGAAGGGGCTGGCCGGGCTCCAGCAAGAGGAGCGGCGTCTTCGGGCTGTAGTGGCGGGCGTGCAAACCCGGTGAAGCGTGCGCGCCTTCTGCATCGGAAGCGAGCGTGTTCACCGGTCCGATCTCGGCTTCGATCTCGGCTTTTGAGATCATGCCCGGACGCAGCAACACGGGATCGGCGTCGGCGAGAGATAGCACCGTGGATTCGATGCCCACTTTCGACGGCCCTCCATCCAGGACCAGGGCGACGCGATCGCCTAGCGCGTCTCGCACGTGCTGCGCGGTGGTGGGCGAAAGCTGCGTGAACGGATTCGCGCTGGGCGCGGCGATGGGAACGCCCGCCGCGCGGATCAAATCGAGCGCGATGGGATGCGCCGGCATGCGAATGCCGACGGTAGGAAGGCCCGCAGTCAGGCGATCGGGAACGTGCGGCTGCTTCGGCAGCACCAGCGTCAGCGGCCCGGGCCAGAATTTGCGCGCGAGCTTTTCGGCGCGATCCGGCCATTCCAGGACCAGGGTTCGGGCCATTTCGATGGAACTGACGTGGACGATCAGCGGGCTGGAGCGCGGCCGGCCCTTGACCGCGTAGATTTTTTCGACGGCTTCGGGATCGAGTGCGTTCGCGCCCAGGCCATAGACGGTTTCAGTGGGAAACGCGACGAGCTCGCCGGCGCGGATCAACTCGGCGGCGCGGAGGATCTCGCTAGTCAAGATCGTCTTTTCCGTCTTTTGCGTCGCCCGCCAGCTTGCCGGTGTGTTTCCAAACCAGGAAGGCGTGCATCAGGCCGTCCAAGTCGCCGTCCAGCACGCGATCGACGTCGCCGATGGTCAGCCGCGTGCGAAGATCCTTCACCATGCGATAGGGCGCGAGCACGTAGCTGCGGATTTGGCTGCCGAAATTGATATCGAGCTTGGAATCCTCGAGCTTCTTGTCCTCGGCGCGCTTCTTCTCCATCTCGTGCTCGTACAAGCGCGCGCGCATCTGCTTCAAAGCACTGGCGCGATTCTTGTGCTGCGAACGCTCGTTTTGGCACTGCACGACGATGCCGGTGGGCAGATGTGTCATGCGCACGGCCGACTCGGTGCGGTTCACATGTTGGCCGCCGGCGCCCGAAGCGCGGAACACGTCGACCTTCAAATCCTCGGGCTTGATGTCGATGTTGATGTCGTCTTCGATCTGTGGATAGACGAAGACGGAGGCGAACGACGTATGGCGCCGCGCGTTGGCGTCGAACGGCGAAATGCGCACCAGGCGGTGCACGCCGATCTCGGATTGCAGCAGACCGTAGGCATTTTCGCCCTCGATTTCCAGCGTGGCGGACTTGATGCCCGCGCCTTCGCCTTCCAGCCGGTCGGTCACCACAGCCTGCAGATTGTGGCGCTCGGTCCAGCGCAGGTACATGCGCAGCAGCATTTCGGCCCAGTCCTGGCTTTCGGTGCCGCCGGCGCCGGGATGGATCACCATGATGGCGCTTTTCGCATCGTTGGGGCCCGAAAGCAGCATTCCGGTTTCGAGCACTTCCAGGCGGTCGGAGAACAGCCGCATCTCGCGGTCCAGGTCGGCGATGACGTTTTCGCCTTCGCGGCCGAGCTCGAAGAGCGTGTCGAGGTCGCTCGTCAGGCGCGCGACTTCGGCTTCATCGGCAATCGCCTGCTCCAGGCGCTTGCGATCCTGCATGATTTTCTGGGTCTTCTCGGGCGGTTGATTCCAGAAATCGGAATCCGAAATCTGCTGCTCGATCTTGGCTATTTGCAGTTTCTTGTTGGAGGAGTCAAAGATAGCTCCGCACAGCGTCGGCCTGCTGGCGGAGCGTAGCGTATTCCCGTTCGTGTTCTTCGAGAGTCATGTGGGTCCGGAGACTTCATTTTACCAGTGGAGCCAGTTCAAGCAAGTACCCGCGCTTTCCGACGTTCCAGGCTTCCGTGCGGCCGAGCGTCGCGTGAACCCCGGCAGCTTCATGGATGTGGCCGCAGAAGAAGTAGCGCGGATGCTCGCGCTCGATGAATTCGCCGACAGCCACGCTGCCGAAGTGTTGGCCCACACCCGCGCGATCGAGCGGCGTGCCTTTGGGCGGCGTGTGGCAGATGAGCACCAGCGGGGCTTCCTCACGTGCCGCGAGGCCGGAAAATTTGCTCAGGCGCTCGCGCAGTTCCTGCTCGCTGTACTCGCCCGGCGTGTTGAATGGCGTGGGATTCGAGTAGCCCAGCCCGGCGATGTGATGGCCTGCGATCTCGAGGGTGTGCCCGTGAAAATCGTGGAAGCCGAATTCGGCGCAGAATCGCGCGATGTCGCCGGCCGATTCATGATTGCCCGGAAGCACGTACATGCGATCAGCGCGCTTTTGGAGGATGGGCCCCATGGCATCCAAGCCGCGCCCGAAATTGGCCAGGTCGCCGGCGGCGAAATAGTAGTCGGCGTCGATGGCCATCAATTTTTCGAGCGCAGCTATGTCGCCGTGGATGTCGGAGAAGATGAGCAGCTTCACCAGACGAGGTTAGCAAGCGTCGCCCTACGGCGACCAGCGCAGCAGCGCCTGTTCCAGAACATCGAGTGTGACCGGCTTGGTGACGTAATCATTCATGCCGGAGGCCAGGCATTCCTCGCGCGTTCCGGCGATGACGTGGGCGGTCAAAGCGACGATGGGGGTGTGGGTTCCGTTATGCTCGCCGGACCGAATGGCGCGCGTGGCTTCGTATCCGTCCATTTCGGGCATGCCGCAATCCATGAAGATCAAGTCGTAGGAAAACTGGCAGGCCATCTCCACGGCCTCGCGTCCGTTGGCGGCCAGATCCACGCGGCAACTGCATTTTTCGAGCAGCTTCACGCCGATCTTCTGGTTCACCACGTTGTCTTCGGCCAGCAGAACGCGGCGGCGTTTCTTCGCGACTTCGCTGTGGAGCGACGGGGCGGCCTGGGGCGCTTCCGGCGGCTGCTGCGTTACTTCGAGGGGGATCGTCAATACAAAAGCGGCGCCCTTGCCCAACTCACTCGACACGGTAAGAGCGCCGTTCATCAGTTCGGCCAGCCGGGCGGAGATGGCGAGTCCCAGGCCGGTACCCTCGTGCCGCTTGCTCAGCGAAGAATCCACTTGCATGAATTTGTGGAACAGTAGCGGCAGATCGTGGGTGGCGATTCCGATTCCGGTATCGGCTACCGAGATAGAATACGTGGCGCGATCCGGCGCGGTGGCGCTCTCCGCGAGGCTCAGCTTCACTTGCCCCTGTTCGGTGAATTTGACGGCGTTGCTGAGCAGGTTGAGGACGATCTGGCGGAGGCGTCCGGCGTCGCCGTAGACCCAGCGATGCTCGATGCCGGCTTCAAGCACGTAATTGAGGCCCTTGGCGCGGATTTGCGGCGTCAGCAGGTCGCCGGTTTCGGCGAGGCAGTTCACGAGATCGAAATGGCTGCGTTCGATCTGCATGCGGCCCGCCTCGATCTTGGAGTAATCGAGGACGCCGTTCACGATGGAGAGCAACGCGCCGGCCGAGCCGCGGATGGTATCGGCGTATTCGCGCTGTTCCGGTGTGAGCGGAGTATCCAGAAGCAGGCCGCTGGTGGCGATGATGCCATTCATCGGAGTCCGAATCTCATGGCTCATGTTGGCGAGGAACTGGCTCTTGGCGTGGCTGGCCTTTTCGGCGGCGGTTTTGGCGCGCTCCAGCTCGACGGCATGTTTCTTGGCTACAGCTTCCAGGCGCTTGCGTTCGCCGATATCGCGCGCGACGCAGAGGATCGAGGACGCGCCCCGATAGTCGAATACGCAGCAATTCATCTCCACGGCCAGTTCGGCGCCGCCATGGGCCACGAGAACCGCTTCGAACAGCGCTTCTCCGCCTTGGACGATGCGTTCCAGCCGCGCCCTGCGCTGGGAGGAGAAAGCGGCCGGGGCGATGTCGTCCAGTGTCATGTGCAGCAGGTCGCTTCTGAGGTAACCCAGCCGCTCAGCGGCGACCTGGTTCACTTCGAGAAAACGTCCGTCTACATCGAGGATGAAGATGGAATCGTTGGCGGAGTCGAACAGCGTCCGGAACTCGAGCGCCGACTGGATCAGGGCTTCCTCGGTGCGGGCCTGGGCCAGCCGTTGCCGGTGTGTGGCGATGCCGTAGGAAAGGTCGCCGGCCAATTCCTTCAATAGGTCCACTTCTTCGCGGCGGAAGGCGTCCGCTTCGTTGGCGTTGATGGTGAGCGCTCCGATGACGTCCCCGTCGCACACCAGCGGCAGCGAGATGGCGGCCTGGTAGCCGTAGCGCAGCGCTTTTTCCCGCCAAGGCTGGAAATCCGGATGGGACTCGATATCGTTGAAGATCGCAATGCGTTCCATGCGGATCGAGGTGCCCACGGGACCGCGGCCCTGCGGTTCGTCGGCCCAGGTGATGCTGAGCCCATCGAGGTACGTGAGATCCCGGCCCGCCGCCGCGACCACGCGCACGGACTTTCTCTCATCGTCCTCGGCGAACCCGATCCACGACAAAGGATACCCGCCCGCCGCGGTCACCGCGCCGCAGATGGCGTGGAATAAGCTGTGCTCATCGGAGGAACGTACCAAGGACTGATTGCTGGCGGAAAGTACGCGCATGGCGCGGGTGGCGCGGCGCAACTGTTCCTCCGCGCGCTTGGGTTCGGTGATGTCGCGCACGATGCTCTGGTGCAGCGTGCGGCCATCGGCCTGGATGCGCCGCGAACTGATTTCTACCAAGAAGGTGGAACCGTCCTTGCGGCGATGCTTGCTCTCGAAAACCTGACTTTCTTCTCGCAGGATGGCGGCCAGACGCGCGGGGACGCTGGGCAATTCGGAGGAATCGAGCAGATCCTGTATATAGAGCTGCTGCATCTCCCCAAGGCTATAGCCGTACGCGGCGGCGGCGCGGTCATTCACCTCCAGAATCTTCCCGCCGGCATCCAGCAGCAGGACGATATCGTTGACGTAGCGGCTCAGGTGGGCGTAGCGGCCGGCCAAGGCCTGGCGGGCTCGATCGGCTGCGAGCGTCCGGCAATAGAAACGGCTTTTTTGCAGGCTCCAAAAGAGGCCGAACGTAGTTATGCAGACTCCGAGCAGCAGAGCGGCTTCCAGGGTGGGGCGCCGGCTGAAGGCGGCGATGAATGGGGTGGCGACAATCCCGGCGCCCAGCAGGGCGACGATCACCGGCAGGGCGAGGTTGGAAAGGGCGCGTTTTGGGTCGCGCTCGTCGCTAAACTCCACAACTGGCTTATCGGTCCGAAGCCCTGCCCCATGAGTGGCGCGGCGGGACGCAGGAAACCATTGGCGCCGGGCCGCGGTCTAGAAGGCGAGGCGCAACATGCTGGTCGATGAAAAAGGCAATACGGTCGCCGATAACGCGGTGGTGCCGCCGCTCACCGAGCGCCAGGAGCAGGAAGCCCAGGAACGTACCTCGGTCAGCGCGCTGGTGGTGCACGAAGCGATTCGCAAGGATGGGGACGAAGAACTGCGGCGGCCCATTTCGGCGCTGGCTTGGTCGGGACTGGCGGCTGGACTCTCGATGGGGTTTTCGTTTGTAGCCGAGGCGTTGTTCCGTGCGTACACGCCCGATGTGCCTTGGCGTCCCCTGATTACCAATCTCGGCTACCCACTGGGGTTCCTGATCGTGATCGTGGGGCGCCAGCAGCTTTTCACCGAAAACACGCTGACAGCGATCATCCCGCTGCTCGCGCGCCGCAATCGGACCACCTTTTGGCAGGTCCTACGGCTATGGGCGGTGGTGCTGGCGGCGAACATTATAGGGGCGCATCTGTTCGCCTGGGCGGTGGCCGACACGCCGGTGCTGGACGGCAAGTTCCACGCAGCCTTGGCCCAATTGGCGGCCGATGCGGCGAACGTCTCGTTCAGCGAAGCGATCCTGCGCGGTATCTTAGCCGGATGGCTGATCGCGATGGTGGTGTGGATGCTGGCGGCGACCGATTCCGGCCGGATCGCGATCATCGTGATCCTCACGTATATCGTGGGACTGGCCAAGCTTACGCACGTGGTGGCGGGTTCGGTGGAAGTGCTGTTCCTGGTGATGACCGGCGCGAAATCCTGGTTCGCTTTCGCGGGCGGATACTTGCTTCCGACGCTGATCGGCAACGTACTGGGCGGCGTCGCGCTGGTCTCGGCGGTGAACCACGCGCAGGTGATCGCGGGAGCGCCGCCCGGCAAACGAGGGTAGACCGCTGGCTTACGCGCGGCTCGGATGGCGTCGCTCAGAAAAGCAGGTGCAGTGAAAACTGCAGGAAGCGCGAGCTGCCGAGAGTGTGCTGGATGTATCCGACACTGCCCGCCGGCGGATAGGTCGGCGGACCGACGTAGTTGGGGAAGAAAATCGCCTGGTTGTTCGGGGCGTCGAAATCGGGTTGGTTGAAGACGTTGAAGGCGTCGAAGTTGAAGCGCAGACGGAGGCGTTCGGTGAGCGCGAATTGCTTGCCGAGCGACATGTCGAAGCGCGTCTCAAAAGGAGCGCGGAACAGGTTGCGGCCCGTCGAGCCGAACAGCGATTCGTAGTAATCGCAGCCGGTAGCGTCGCAGGGAGGGACGCCGTAGGTTCCGGGCGCGACGAATTGCGGTCCGAAATCGGCGGCGTTCAAAACCGGCTTGCCGGCGTTGACGCCGGTGGTGCCCTGCAGTGTCGCCTGCGCCGCGGTCACGCCGGGCAATAGCGGCACGATGGGGTTGGCCACTTCGATATCGGTCCCGAAATAGAGGCTTCCCACCGAACCGGAATAGTCGTAGACGCTATACGGCTCGCCACTTTGCGCCACGGTTTGCCCGCCGATGATCCAATGGTTGAGCAGCGCGCCCAGCGCTTTGCCCTTGGCCACGTCGGGAGTGGTGTAGCTGTAATTGATCAGGAACACGTTGGGACGGTCGAAATCCGAAGACGCGTAGCTCGACTGGGGATTGATCGGATTGTTGCCAGTGAAAAAGAGGCCCAAAGCGCTTTGCTCGTCGAGAGCGTGCGAGCGCGTATAGGACGCCGTAAATTGCAGCCCGTGGGAGAAGCGCTTGCGGGCCTGAAGTGTGAGCGCGTTGTAATTGGAAATGCCCTCGGCTTCATACAGCACGGAATTCATGTCGTAGCCCACGTACGGCACACGGATGGGTGCGTTGCCGGAGTATTCGGCGGTGGAAATGGGCTCCAGATCGAGATTGTAATTCGGGCTGGTGCCACCGTAGGAATAAATCTGCCCGTGCACCGGATTTTGCGGAGTGGCGAGCAGCGGCTCATTGAAAGGGATGGGCAGGATTTCGTGCTGGCCGTGGTTGCCGATATAGCCGACGCTGAACAGCCAGTTGTCAGCGGCCTGGTATTGCAGGTCGAAGGTCCAGTTTTCGGTGTAGGGCAGCCTGTTCCACATGTCATAGCCGCCGAACAGGAAAGGCCCGAAGAGGTTGCCGGCCGGATAATTGCCCGAGATGGTTTGGGCAATGTTGGGCAAAATCGCTTGAAATGCCGCCGCGCTGCCCGTCGGCGGCGGAGGCGCCGTGGTGCCGAAGGGATCAGCCAGCGTGGCGCCCTTGGCGGCGAAAATCGGATCCACAAACGGGGGCGCCAGCGTCACTCCGAACGGCCCGTTGAAGCCGGCGCCGGCGGGTGGGGAAAACTCGCTGAAGAATTCGCCCCGGTCATAGTAAATACCGAAGCCGCTGCGCACGGTGAGTTTCGAAGTGGGCGACCAAGCGATGCCCACGCGCGGCGCCAGCCCACACTGGCAGTGCTTCATGAGGGTATCGCCGGCGCCTGGTGTTCCGTAAGTCGGGTTATTGCTGGCAATTTCGAGGCCTGAATTCACGATGGTATCGGTGGCTGCATTGTATGAATACAGGTTGGGATTAAACGCCGTCAGCCGCCCATATTCTTCCGATAGAGCGCCATCCATGTCCCACCGCAGGCCGAGCGTGACCGTGAGGTTGCTGAGCACCTTGTAATTGTCGTTGACGAAGAGGCCTACCGTGTCCGCGCGATAATAGCGCGAGGCGTTACCGGAAAAGGCCTCCGTTTCATCGCCGGTCCGGAGGTTGCCCTCGACGAAATCCTCAAAGGTTTCGAAGTTCAGCACATCGCTGTTGGTATTGTTGTTCAGAATGTCAAGCTGGGTATGATCCCAGGAGACGCCGAAGGCCAGGGTGTGGCGGCCTTTGACCCAGTTCAACGTGCTTCCGTACTCCCACTGGTTTTGAATCATCCCCTCGTTGCCGAAACTGACGCTGGGGCCGAATTCGAGCTCGCTGCCGATGGTCGGGTCGGCCACGCCGATCTCAAACTGCGGGAATTGAGTGGACCCGAGCAAATTGATCCCGAAGTCGCTCGGGCTGAATGCCTGGCTGGTGGAGGAATAGGCCCGCATGCGCGTAAATCCGGCGCGCTGGGTCCAAGTCACCGTCGGGGAAAGCAGCACGGTGTTGTTGAGCGCGATAGACTGCGCGCCCGCATTCAGGGTTTGGGGAAAGCCGAGCAACGCTCCGACGGCGCCGTAAGGCGTCGAGGTGGGATTTTCCTGAACGTAATAATTGATATTCAAGCGATCCCGGTCGCTGACTTCATAGTCGATGTTCGCGATTCCCGCGTTTACGGTGGATTCGGCGTTCGCGCCCTGGAGCACCGCGTCGTAGCCCAGCGCCGTCGCAAGGCCGGGATTGGTGATCTGCGCGCTGGGAATGAGGTATTGACCGTTAGGGAGCTTAGCATTCAGCAACGCCGCCGCTTGCGGGCTGATTTGGCTGGCCGCGAGCGTGGTTCCATACGCGCCCTGGATCATGTTGATGATGCCTTGCGCGCTGCGGTCGTCGGTGAGCGTCAGCGGTACCGTGGCGGTGGAGAGACCGTCGGTGGCATCCGCCACGCGAATTCCCTGATACGACAAGAAGTAAAACAACTTGTTCTTCTTGATCGGGCCGCCCACATCCGCGCCGAACTGATTGCGATTCATGAAGGGAACCTTCTGGGTGATGATCGGGGAAGCGTTGTAGAAAAACGGCGCGGCGTTGAAAACGCTGTTCTGGAATTTTTCGTAGACTTCGCCGTGGATGTCGTTGGTGCCGGACTTGGTGAGCACGCTGATGTGCGCGCCGCTGTTGGCGCCTTGGCTCGCGTCATACATCGACGAATTGACGGCGATCTCCTGAATGGCCTCCGGAGGCGGGGTGGGCAGCGCCTGGCCGATCGCGGCATAGACCGAAGTGTCAGTCTGGATTTCCCCACCCAGGCCGAAGCGCTCGCCGATGTTGTAGTCGAAGCGATTTTCGCCCACTCCGCTGCTGGTGTTGCCGCTGAACAAATTGTTGCTGCTAATGCCGTTGAGAGAAAAGCTGTTGCTGGTGTCGCGCTGGCCGTTAGCGAAGATGGCTTGATTGCCTAGCCCGGCGTTAGTGCCGGCGCCTTGCAGAAAATCGGCGTGCACGCCGGGACTCATGATCGCCAGTTGCGTGAAGCTTCCGGTGCCGAGCGGCGTGTTCTCGATCGTGGCGGTGTCCACCACGTATCCGGTGGTCGCATCGGTTTGGTTCATGAGCGGCGTGCCGACAACGTCGACCTTGGTCGCCACCGATCCCACTTTGAGGCTGCCGTCGACGGTAGTGGTGCGGTCGCCATTCACCACGATTTGAGTATGCTGCTCCTGCTCAAAACCTTCCTTGGAAAACGTTACTTCATAGTTACCGGCCTGCAGGTTCGGAATGGTGTAAGAGCCACTGCCGCTGGAATGCGCTGTCGTACTCAGGTTGGTCGCGGTGTTGCGAGCCGTAACCGTTACATCCGGCATGGCCGCACCGGTGGCGTCGGTCACGGTTCCGGTGATCGCGCCGAAGATCTGCTGCGCGCAAAGCGGACCTTGCGGGGCGAGAACTAGCGCGAGAACGGAGACCGCGATCAACGCCGGACGTAAAAGACGAATTTGTGGACGGTTATCCTGAATCACTGCTTCCTCCTCAAAAGAAAAAGCGCGCCGCCAGTCAGCGCCAACTTCGTTCAGGATCCCCGTACAACTTTACTCTTACTTTCGACCTCGGCCGCACAGACAAGGGGCGCCAGTGTAAGACACCTGAAAACGCGTAACGCTTCTTGATACCACGTCCGTATTTCAGTTCGATGAAATCCGGACGCAACGCTGCGACGCAGTTGATATAAAGAATAGCCCATTCGATGGTTCGAGGGAACTAATTTGAGCGCAGTGATCATTTTCAAGGTGACGCCCGTGGCCGTCAGTCCGCCGCCGGCAGTATAAAGTAAGAAGATTGACCAAACCCCTGATCCTCACGGCGATTCTCTCGCTCCCCGCGATTGCACCCGGCCAAACTTTATCTGGCGAGGCGCTCATCAGAGCTTTGCAGCACGGCGGGTACGTGATCGTCATGCGTCATGCGAGTGCGCCGGGCGAGGCGCCCACGCCCGAAACGGCTGATCCGGAGAACGTGAATCGCGAGCGCCAGTTGGACCAAAGCGGACGCGCCAACGCTGTCGCCATGGGCCACGCTCTCCGCAGGCTGAAAATTCCGATTGGCGAAGTTTACTTGAGTCCGACCTATCGAGCGCGTGAGACCGCGCGATTGGCCGAGTTGCCGAACCCGAGCATCGTCCCCGAGCTGGGAGACGGCGGGCGCAGTATGCAGAGGATCACCGAGGAGCAGGCCGAGTGGCTGCGGATGAAGGCCGCACAGCTCCCTCCAGGCGTCGACACCGTCATCGTCACGCAGTTCCCGAATATTTCTCGCGCCTTCCCACAGTGGTCAACCGGCTTGGCCGATGGGGAGGCGCTGGTTGTCGCCCCAGACGGCAAAGGCGGAACGGCGCTCGCGGGGCGCATCAAGATTGAGGACTGGCCGCGGTTCCGGCCCTGATCGAACGAGCTACGCGTCGCCGCCCGCTCCGCTCTCCTTCGCCATCGTCCTCAGCTTCATGCGGTCGATCTTGTTGGTGCCCGTGCGCGGCAAGGCGTCGATAAAATGCACTTCAACGGGCCGCTTGTATTTGACGAGGTTCTCCTTGCAATAGTCGAAAAAGTGCTCCTCGTCGAGTTCGGCGCCGTTTTTCACGGCGACAAACGCCACCACCACTTCGCCCAGCCGATCGTCGCGCTTGCCCACCGTCGCCGCCTCGTGAATGGCCGGATGGTTGAACAATACCTCGTCGATCTCGCGCGGATACACGTTATACCCGCCGACGATCACCATGTCTTTCTTGCGATCCACCAGAAACAGGAACCCGTCTGGATCCACGTAACCGATGTCGCCGGTATACATGTAGCCATCGCGCAGCGCATAGGCGGTTTCTTCGGGCTTATTGTGATAACCGGTCATCATCTGGGGTCCGCGCACGCGCACCTCGCCCGCCTGGCCCATCGGCAACACGCGCGTTCCGGTGTCGATATCCACCACTTCCACCTCGGTTTCCGGCACCGGATTGCCCACCGACAGAAGCTTGCGCTCGCCGTCGTAGCGATTCAAGCAGAACGGCGCCCCTTCGGACATTCCCCAACCCTCCAGCAGCGGACACCCCGTGCGCTTGAGCCACTCGCGATGCAAGTCCTCCGGGCAGGGCGCGCCGCCGGAAAGGCAGTATTTTAATGCCGAAAGATCCACCTGATGGAACAACGGGCTCCGCAGCAGACCGATGTAAATCGGCGCCGGCCCACCGGCGAAAATACTCACGCGATGCTCGGCCAGCTTTCGCACCACTTCATCGGGATCGTACCTCGGCACCATGACCAGGGTTCCGCCGGTGAAGATGGGCACCCAGGTCGCATAGGTCAGGCCCCAGATGTGAAACATGGGCGCGACGTTCAGAAAAACGCCGCTCCCGAACGGGATTGGCCAGACGCTGACGTGCTGGATCAGGCCCCACATGACGCCGCGATGGGTGTGGTTGACGCCCTTCGGAATGCCGGTGGATCCGCCGGTAAAAATCGACAACGCCAGGTCATCGGCGCGCGGCATCTTCGCGGGAGGGGAATCGAGACGGGCATCGGCTCTCCATTCAGCCAGGGTTTCCGAGCCGACGGTGATCACGTGAGCCAGCCCCAACTTTTCGGCCACTTCCTGGGCTTTTTCCGACGTGCTCGGATGGCAAACGATGGCTTGGGGATCGAAGCCCGCGAGCACCTTCAAGAGTTCGGCGACGTGAAAGAACGGGTTGACCGGAGCAACCTGTGCACCCACGCTCATCACCGCCATCAGCGCGACGTCCATCTCGATGGAGTTGGGCATCATCACGACGATGGGGCCGGGCTCGAGGCCGAACGAGGCGAGCAGCGCGGCAAGGCCATTGGTCGCACGGCCGAACTCGCGATACGTGATCGAGCGTTCCTGATAAATCACCGCCACGGTGTCCGGCCTGCGCTCCACCGCATACCAGAGCATGTCGACGAGGCTCTCGTGGAACGGCAGGCTGCGATCGACCGGGACCTTGGGGCCGATCTTCGATAGAGGGACGGTTTCGTGCGAGGGAGTTGTCATTTGAAAAAGGCGAGGGCGAAAGGCTCAGGCCTATTTTCGCAGATCGGGATTCCGCCGGGCGTCGCATCCAGAACGAACCAGAGGCGACTGCGACTGAGCGGACGCACTATTGGCTCGGGGCGAAATACCCCATCCTCCAGTGCGCCTGCAGCTTGGGCAATCCGCGCGGCGCCGTCAGTTTTACCGTAATGCGATGATGGCGCCCATCGCGCGCGGCGTTGCTGGGCGTGTACCCGAGCAAGTAGCGGTTCCGCAGATCGATCACGATTTTGTCCGCGAAATCCCCCAGCGACATGCCTACCGCCCGAAACATTCGGCCTCCGGTCTGGTCCGTCAGCATCCTCAGAAC
>JASHQT010000008.1 GCA_030039005.1 Bryobacteraceae bacterium | reverse complement strand
ATGGAATCGTAACTGGCGCGGGTCATTCCGCCGAGCGAGACCACCAGCGCGAGCGACAACATCAGCGCCGCCACGGCTCCCGAAGTGCGCCGCGGCGCTTGCAATAAGCTGTCGGCCGCAAGCGTGCCTTCCACAGGCCGCAACCATCGAAGCAAGGGACGAAGCGCGCGCGCCAGCCACAGCGCGAGGCTGGGCGTGAGCAACAAGGCTGCGAGTACAGCCAAACCGTCCCCGACGTAGAAGAAGATGCGATCGCGCGAAATCAACAGACAGGCCGCGGCCGCGATCGCCACTACCAGCGCAGCCATCCTGCGCGCACGGCTCTCGCCCGCGCTCAATTGCTGATATTTCCCTTTCTGCAACGCCTGCACGGGATCAACGCGCGCCGCGCTACGCGCCGGGAGCGCTGCAGCCACAACGCTTGCGATCACTCCCAGGACGATCGCCAGCGTCATGATTACCGGATCGGTGGAGACCTCATCGGCCTTCTCCGCCACGCCAAATAACTCCCCCAGCAGCGAGCCGATGTAGCCAGTCATGCCGCGCGCGATCACGATCCCAGCCGCGAGGCCAAGCACCGAACCGAACAACCCCGCCACCACGCTCTCACCGAGAAACAGCGTTCGAATCTGGCGTCGAGTAGCGCCCAACGCGCGCAGAATCCCGATCTCGGCGCGCCGCTGCGTGACCGCGATCTGGAACGTGTTATAGATGATGAACATTCCGATGAAGAGTGCGAAGACGCTGCTCACGCTAGCCGTTGTAGTGTAGACGCGCGAGATGGAATCAAACTCCTGTGCGCGCGCGGATGGTACCTGCACCTGAAACCCCGGGCCCAACAATGTTTCGAGCTTCGCCTTTACTGCCGCGACGCTCGCACCGTCTTTTACCGCGAGATCGATGCGATCGAATCTTCGCCCGCGCCCAAACACTTTCTGCGCAGCATACACATCCATCACCGCCAGATTCCCGCCGAACGCGCTGGTCAGGCCGCTCGATTTCATGATGCCGCGCACCGTGAAAAACTTGCGGCCCTCCATGGTGTTCATCGGAACCTTGGCGCCGGTAGTGAGATGATTTTCGCGGGCGTATGTATCGGTAACCATCAGCGAATCGGGCTGAGCAAGGAATACCAGTGGATCGTCGATGTCCTCATCTACCGATCCAGAGTCGCTCGATTCCATGCTGTAATCGCGCAGGCTGCGGTCGCCGGTCATGTCTACGCCGAGGATCAGCAGATTGCCCTGCCCTTCCACGCCCGTGCCCACCACGGCTTCGATCACCGGCACGGCAACGCGCACTTCGGGCACGGCCTGCACGCGGTCTAAAACATTTTCGTCGAAGCCCGTTTCGCCGGCCGAAATCTGCAATTGCGTTGCGCCCGCGATGCGATCTACGGTCTGATGAAACGCGTACACTACCGACTGATTCGCGGTATGGATGCCCACGAACACGGCGACGCCCAGCACGATTCCGGCGATCGTCAACAGCCAGCGCGGAAGGTGCTTGCGAACGTAAGGCCAGCTAATGAGCTTGAGCAGAATCATGACGCGAACCGTGCAAAGCCATGTGCCGCGCGCCCGCGCGATCCTCCTCGATGCGGCCGTCGCGCAGGGCCACCAGGCGCGCGCAGCTTTCGGCCACGTGGAGGTCGTGCGTGACGATCAGGATGGTGGACCCCAGGCGCGTGTGCAGGTCGCGAATCAGCGCCAGGATTTCCGCTCCGGTGTGGGTATCCAGGTTGCCCGTGGGCTCGTCGGCGAGCAGAACCGGCGGATAAACGGACAGCGCTCTTGCGATGGCGCAGCGCTGGCGCTCGCCACCGGACAACTCATCCGGCAAATGTTCTTTGCGCGCGCCCAGGCCCACCAGACCCAGCAGTTCGTTGGCGCGCTCCTCGATCCTCTTTTTCGGCCAGCCGCGCAGGTGCAGCGGGATAGCGACGTTTTCCAGGCACGTGAGCGTGGGCAGCAGATTGAAGAACTGGAAAATGAATCCGATCTTGTCGCGGCGCAGACGCGTCAGCTCGTCGTCCGAAAGACCGCTCAGCCGGCGGCCGTCGATTTCGATCTCGCCCGAACTCGCGGTGTCCAGGCCGCCGATCAGATTCAGCAGTGTCGATTTTCCGGAGCCCGAAGGCCCCACGATGGAGACCATTTCGCCGCCCCCGATCGCCAGATCCACATTTTCGAGCGCGGTGACGATGCGCTTGCCCTCGAAAATCTTACTGACGTTCGTAAGTTCGATCACCCTACTGCTATCATGACCGAAAAACGATGCGCATCGGAATTGACGCGGGTGGAACGTTCACGGACTTCATTGTCATCCGCGACAACGGTGCGATCGAAACGTTCAAGCTGCGTTCCAACCCCCGGTCGCCGGCGAGCGTGATCCTGGAGGGGCTCGAGCGCGCGGCGGCGGGCGTGCGCGCAGAGGTGGTTCACGGATCCACGGTCGCCACCAACGCGCTACTCGAACGCAAGGGCGTGCGGACGGCGTTAGTGACCACAGCCGGCTTCGAAGACGTGATTCACATCGGACGGCAGAATCGCGCCGAGCTCTACAACCTGACGCCGGTGCCGCGTGCGCCGATCATCCCCCGCGCGATGTCCTTCGGCGTCCGCGAACGCGGGTTTTTTGACGGCACCATTGCGCAGGTGCCGTCGGCCGCCGAGCTGGCGCGCCTGAAAGCGCGTTTGCGGCGGGCCGGAGTGCGATCCATCGCCATCTGTTTTCTGCACGCCTATCGCAATCCGGCCAACGAAAAGCTCACGATGCGGGCGCTCGAAGGCCTTGGCTACCTTTGCGCCTCCCACGACATCTGCCCCGAATTCCGTGAGTACGAGCGCACGTCCACCACCCTGATCAACGCCTACGTCGGCCCGCTGATGGATCGGTACCTGGGCGAATTGGAGCGCGGGCGCCATCGCATCGCGATCATGCAATCGAACGGCGGGTTCATGTCGACTCACGAAGCGCGGCGGCACACCGTGCGGACCGTGCTCTCGGGGCCCGCGGGTGGCGTGGTGGGAGCGCTCGAAACGGCGCGGCTTTCCGGCTTCATGCGTATACTGGGCTTCGACATGGGCGGCACGTCCACCGACGTCAGCCTGTGCGACGGTGCGCCGCGCGAGACCATGGAGGCGTCGATCGACGGCCTGCCGGTGCGCGTGCCAATGCTTGACATCCACACGGTGGGCGCGGGCGGCGGATCGATCGCGCGCGTGGATGAAGGCGGATTGCTGCGTGTGGGACCCCAGAGCGCGGGCGCCGATCCCGGCCCAGCCTGCTATGGCAAGGGCGAAGTGCCCACGGTGACGGATGCGCACGTGGTGCTGGGGCGCATCGCGGCGGATCAGCTCATCGGCGGCGCGATGCATCTGGATATCGCGCGCGCGGCCCAAGCCGTCGATTCCATCGCCAAACAGCTCGCAATCAGCCGCGTCGCGGCGGCGCAAGGCATCGTGCGCGTCGCCAACGCCAACATGGAAAGAGCCATTCGTTTAGTTTCCGTAGAGCGGGGCCACGATCCGCGCGACTTCGCGCTGGTGGCCTTCGGCGGATGCGGAGGGCTGCACGCCTGCGAGATCGCGCAAGAGCTGGGCATTCGAACCGTCCTGGTTCCCGAATATGCGGGCGCGCTTTCGGCGTTGGGGATGCTGCTCGCTGACCGCACTCGCGACTACGCGGCGGGCGCGTTGGGCCGCTCCGACTTCGAGCGCGTGTTCGAAAAGCTGGAGCGCGCCGCGCGCCGGAACCTCCCGGGCGCCCAACTGATCCGTTCGGCCGACATCCGCTACACCGGCCAGAGTTACGAGCTGACCGTGCCGTGGGATGCGGCCCATCCCGCAGCGCCGTTCCATCGCGAACATCAGCGCGTCTACGGCTATTCGAATCCCGAACGGGCCATCGAAATCGTCACCCTCCGCGTTCGAGCACGCAGAGAAGTGCAAAAACCAAAGCTAAGATCGCGACGCCGCCGTTCAGGCAGCGTGGAGAACGCCACCATCCGCCGCCTTCATTCCTCAGGCGCCTGGCGGGACACGCCCGTTTATCCGCGACCCAGTCTTTCCGCCGCCGAACACCGGGGGCCCGCGCTGGTGCTGGATTACGGTTCCACCACCCTCATTCCGCCCGGCTGGAAATTCTCCATCGATTCCGTGGGTAGCTTAAAATTAGTGGCGGCGTCTCATTGATTGGGGGTAACGCATGCCGAACGTGCCCAAGATGCAACCGCAGCAGTGGAAATTCACCCTCGGCTACCTGGCTTGGGTGATCCTGACCATCTGGTTCCTGCACTCCATTTTCACTCCGCCGCAGCCGCACGTGGTTTCCTACAGCGAATTCCTGAACGAAGTGAATGCCGGACACCTGGACGACGTCCGCATCACGGAAACCAAGCTGGCGGGCACGTACAAACCGGATTACCTCAAGACTCTGAAGCCGCCCGCCAACAAAGTCCCGCAGGTGACCTGCGACCGGATCCCCGGCCTGGACGCCGGTACGCTGGTACAGGCGCTTCAAGCGCAGCACGTGAAGTTTTCCGGGACCATCCCGTCGGGCAATCTTTGGTTCGGCTTCCTGATCTCCTGGGGCCCGCTGCTCCTCCTGTTCGTCATTTACTTTGTCGCGATGCGGCGCATGCAAAAGGGCGGCGGACCGCTGAGCTTCGGACGCAACCGCGCCAAGATCCACGACGAATCCGAGACTTTCGATACCAAGTTCAGCGACGTGGCGGGCGTCGAGGAGGCTAAGGGCGAGCTGCGCGAGATCGTCGATTTCCTGAAGGCGCCCGAAAAATACCAGCGGCTGGGCGGCCGGATTCCCAAGGGCGTGCTCCTGGTGGGGCCGCCGGGGACCGGCAAAACACTGCTCGCGCGCGCGGTGGCGGGCGAGGCGGGCGTGCCGTTCTTCTCCATCTCCGGGTCGGAATTCGTGGAGATGTTCGTCGGCGTGGGCGCGGCGCGCGTGCGCGATCTGTTTGAGCAGGCCAAGACCAAGGCGCCCTGCATCATCTTCATCGACGAACTGGACGCCATTGGCAAATCGCGCTCGGCCGGCGCGCTGATGCTGAGCAACGACGAGCGCGAGCAGACGTTGAACCAACTGCTGGTGGAAATGGACGGCTTCGACACGTCAAAAGCCGTGCTCATCATGGCCGCCACCAATACGCCCGAAGTGCTCGACCCTGCGCTGCTGCGTCCCGGACGCTTCGATCGCCAGGTGATTCTGGACCGGCCGGATTTGAAGGAACGCCAGGCCATCCTGGAAGTCCATTCGCGCAAGCTCAAAATCGGTGCGGACGTCAATCTGGAGGGCATCGCGGCCGAAACACCCGGCATGGTGGGCGCGGACCTGGCCAACATCGTCAACGAAGCCGCGCTAAACGCCGCACGGCGCAACGCCGACCAGATCGAAATGCGGGATTTCGAGCAGGCCGTGGATCGCGTCACGCTGGGCTTCGAAAAGAAGGGCCGGCTCATCAGCAAGGAAGAGAAAGAGCGCGTGGCGTATCACGAGCTGGGCCACACGCTGGTGGCGCTCTCGGTCCCGCATGCCGATCCGGTACGGCGCGTTTCCATCATCCCACGCTCCATTGGCGCGCTGGGGCACACGCTCCAGTTGCCCGCCAAAGACCGCTATCTGATGACCGAGCCGGAACTGGAGGACCGCATTTCGGTGCTGCTCGGCGGACGCGCGGCCGAGGAGATCGTGTTTAACGGCGTCACATCCACGGGCGCGAGCGATGATTTATCGCGCGCTTCGGAAATGGCGCGCCAGATGGTGACGCGCTACGGCATGAGCAAGCGCCTGGGCAGCCTCACCTACGGTGTGCCGCATGAATCGCGCTTCCTCAGAACACCGTTCGGCAGCGAGGAGAAGAATTACAGCGAGACCACGTCCGAGCAGATCGACGCCGACGTGCGCGATTTGAGCGACCGCCTGTATGCGCGCGTGAAGAGCATCCTCACCGAGCGCCGCGGCGATCTCGATATGATCGCCGGCGTGCTGATGGAAAAAGAGACGCTGGAGCGCGAGGAACTGGAGAAGCTGCTCGCCGATGCGCACCGGCCGGCGCCGGTGACGTCTGAACCAGTCGCAAAGTGAGCTTGAAAGCTTGACGACCGCACGCCTGCTTTTGCGCCGCTGGCAGCCCCAGGATCGGGAATCTTTCGCGCGATTGAACGCCGACCCTCGCGTGATGGAGTTTTTTCCCAGTACGCTCTCGCGGGATGAAAGCGATCAACTGGCGGACCGTATCGAATCGCATTTCGGGCAGCAGGGTTTCGGACCCTACGCCGCCGAATTGCTGGACGAGCGCGCCTTCATCGGATACATCGGCCTCGCGATCCCTCGATTTGAGGCGCACTTCACTTCTGAACGCCGGCCCTGCGTCGAAATCGCATGGCGGCTCGCGGCCGAATACTGGGGCCGGGGACTGGCGACCGAAGGCGCCCGCGCCGTGGTGGAACACGCCTTCGGCGAGTTGGGCCTGAGCGAGCTGGTTTCGTTCACCGTTCCCGCGAATGTGCGCTCCCGCCGCGTCATGGAGAAGCTGGCCATGGTTCACGATCCCGCTGAAGACTTCGACCATCCGGAGCTCCCGGCGGGTCATCCCTTGCGCCGGCACGTCCTCTACCGCCTCCGCAACTCATAGTCCCGCAGATTCGCCGATAAGCATAGGCGAGAGCTTTTAGACTTGTCTCCGACTCGATAACCAGGACTTATGCCCGATCAACCTGTGGAATTACTGCTGGTGGAAGATAATCCCGACGATGTGGAATTGACGCTCCATGTCCTAAAGAAGAACAAACTCACCAATCGCATACAAGTGGTGCGCGACGGCGCGGAGGCCCTCGATTACCTGTTTGGCTCCGATGGCCATCCCTCCCCGCTCTGCTGTCCAAAGGTGGTGCTGCTCGACCTGAAGCTGCCCAAGGTGAACGGCATTGAGGTGCTGGGAAAGATTCGCTCTGATCCGAGGACCAAATCGCTTCCAGTGGTGGTGCTTACCTCATCGCGCGAGGATCGCGACCTGTTTCTCTGCTATGAACTGGGCGTAAACAGCTACATCGTGAAGCCGGTCGACTTTGTCCAGTTTACCGAGGCCATCCGGCAACTCGGGCTTTATTGGCTCCTGCTCAATGAAAGGCCGCAGCCGGCACAAGGGCCGGCTTGAAACGGGAAGCAGCCTTTATGGCTTGGACGAAAACCTCGGTCGTGCACCGGTACGCCCTGGCTGTAATCTTTGTCGCCGCCGCAGTGGCGCTGCGGTTGGCGCTCGACCCGATCATGGGCCAAAAGGACGTACTCTTCGCGTTTACGCTTGCGATCGTGGCGGCGGCGCGCGCCGGCGGCCGCGGACCGGCTTTACTCGCCACGGTCCTCGGCGTGCCGGTGGCTTTATACTTTTCGATCGAGCCCCAATTTAGCTGGGGCGTGGCCGATCCGGCCGACATCACCAGTCTGGTCTTGCTCGGCGCGATCGGCGTGGGCATCAGTTTTTTCGCCAAGCCCGTGACGGAACGACCTCCCGTGAGATCGAGCCCCCGTTCCTCGCGCTGGCGGAGGGTCGGCTTGATCGGAGGCGTCGGAGCGGCGCTGGCGCTTCTGACCGGACTGTTATGGGGCGATTTCCAGCGCGACCGGGAGCGCCAAGGATGGATACAACACACCTATCGGGTGCTGGTGGCTTTGCGCGGCGTGATGACCAACCTGTATGATGCCGAAGCCGCGCAACGCAATTACCTGCTGACGAGTGACCAGGAGTACCTGAGACCATTGGAAGCGGCCCTGCGGCGGCAGCAGAATGCGTTGCCGGATCTCCAACGCCTCACCGCTGACAACCCTGCCCAACAGCAGCTTTTGAGCGAGCTCGGCAGCACAATCGAAGCGAAAATCGCCTTATTGCGCGGCGGAATCGCAGTCAGAAACGAGCGCGGCGCAGGGGCCGCAGTCGCCATCGTCGCGCGAGGACAGGGCAAAATCCTGATGGACCGCTGCACTGCGATCTTGCAAGCCATGGAAGCGGAGGAGCGGCGCCTGCTGGCCGCGCGGACCGAGGCCGCCGAGTCCCAGTCCAACCGAATGCGCTGGATTCTCGGCCTCGGCAATACCTCCCTCCTGCTGCTGCTGATCCTAGCCGGAGCCGCCATCGAGCGCGATCTGGGCCAGCGGCGTCGCGCCGACGAACTCTCCGAAATCTTGACGTCGATCGTCGCTTCTTCCGAAGACGCCGTATTTAGCCGCGATCTCGACGGGTATATCCTTTCCTGGAACCAGGGGGCCGAGCGCCTCACCGGTTACTCCGCCTCCGAGGTGATCGGGCAAGGCCTCCCGGGCTTCTTCATCGGGGACACAGCGGAAGATTATTCGCAAATCCTGGAGAGGCTGCGGGCGGGCGAGACGGGCATCCTGTTCGAAGCCAGACACAACCGGAAAGATGGCGAAGCGATTGAGCTTTCCGTGCGGGTATCGCCCTTGCGGCTGGAGGGGGGGTTGGCGGGCGTCTCCGTGATCGCCCGCGACATCACCCAAGCGCGGAGGGCGGAAAAGGCGCTGGCGTTGAGTGAGGAGCGCTATCGCTCGCTGGTATTGGTCAGCAGCCAGATCATTTGGGTGACGCCTCCCGACGGCGTCGTAGAAGACATGCCCATGTGGCGGGAGTTCACAGGCCAGAGCGTCGAGGAGGTGCAGGGTTGGGGATGGCTGGACGCTCTCCATCCCGACGACCGAGAACGCACACACGAGGTTTGGACCCGTGCTGTCGAGAACCGGACACCGTACGGCACTGAGTATCGAATGCGCCGCAAGGATGGCGAATATCGCGCGATGGCGGTTCACGGCGTGCCGGTGGCCGGCTCGGACGGCGAGATCCGGGAGTGGGTCGGTTCCTGCGTCGACATCACGGACCGCAAACGCGCCGAGGAAGCCCGCCTGGAACGGGAGAAAACTCTCCGGCGATTTATTGACGACGCGCCTGTGGCCATTGCGATGTTCGACAACGAAATGCGCTATCTCGCCTCCAGCCGGCGGTACCGCGAAGGGTATCACTTATCCGAAGAATTGGCGGGCCGAAGCCACTACGAAGTGTTCCCGGAAATCTCTTCGCGGTGGCGCGAGATCCATCGCCTCTGCCTGGCCGGCGCGGTGGAACGCAGTGCGGCTGACATCTTCCCCCGCGCCGACGGAACCACGCAATGGCTGCGCTGGGAGATCCAGCCCTGGTGTCGCTCTGACAGCTCCATCGGTGGCATCATCCTTTTTACCGAGGATGTCACCGAGCAGAAGCGCGCCGAACGGGAACTGCAGGAAAGCGAAGAGCGCTTCCGCACCCTGGCCAACGCCATCCCGCAGTTATGCTGGATCGCCAATGCCGACGGCTGGATTTTCTGGTATAACCAGCGCTGGTACGAATACACCGGCGCCACACCCGAACAGATGGAAGGGTGGGGCTGGCAGTCGGTACACGATCCCCGAGCCTTGCCAGCCGTGCTCGAGCGCTGGAAAGGCTCCATCGCTTCGGGAGAACCGCTCGACATGGTATTCCTGTTGCGCGCCGCCGACGGAACCCTTCATCCCTTCTTGACGCGCGTGGTGCCGCTGCGCGACGCGGCCGGCAAGGTCGTCCAATGGTTCGGCACCAACACCGATATCACCAGCCAGCAGGAGGCGCAGGAAAAACTGGCGCGGCTGGCCGAACAGCGCGGCCTGGCGCTGGAAGCGCCGAACCTGGGAGCCTGGGAGTATCAGTTCCAGACCGGCAAACTGCTCTGGGACCGGCGCTGCCGCGAAATGTTCGCCTTCTCGGCCGAAGATTCCGACGATTACGCGACCGCGATGGCGCGCATTCACCCCGATGACCGCCCTCGCGTCGAGGAGGCGCTGCAGCGCGCGTTGGCTGGCGAGAATGGCGGGGCATACTGCCCGGAATGCCGCCTGGTGTGGCCGGACGGTTCCATTCACTGGCTGCTTTCCTATGGCCGCGTGTATTTCGAGGATGCCGGCGCCCAGCGCGTTCCGGCCAGATTTATTGGCGTGGATTTGGATATCACGGAATTGAAGCGGGCCGAGGAGGAGGTCCGTAAGCTGAACCGGGAACTGGAAGCGCGCGTGGTGGAGCGGACGGCGCAATGGCGGGCTGCCAATGAGGAACTGGAAGCATTCGCCTACTCGGTCTCCCACGATCTGCGTGCTCCGCTCCGCGCTATCGACGGATTTTCCCGCATTCTGCTCGAAGAACACGGCGGCGAACTTTCCGCCGAACCGCGGCGCTGCCTGGAGGTGGTGCGCAAGAACACGCTGCGCATGGGCGCGCTCATCGACGATCTGCTGGCGTTTTCCCGGCTCGGCCGGCAGGCCGTCCACAAGCAAACCGTGGAAATGAACGGCCTGGCGCGTCAGGTGTTCGAGGAACTGCGCGGCGAGGAGCCCGGCGAAAACCCCGGCGAAAACCCCGGCGAAAACAAAGACCGGCGGATCGAGATCGCCATCGGCGATTTGCCCGCTTGCCAAGCGGACCATTCGCTGCTCAAACAGGTGCTGATCAACCTCCTATCGAACGCCTTGAAGTACACCCGCGGCCGCGACCCGGCCCGGATCGAGGTCGGAGCTTGTATCGCGGAGGGCAACCAAGAAGGGCCGGTCTATTATGTCCGCGACAACGGCATCGGCTTCGACATGCGCTACGTGAACAAGCTGTTCGGCGTCTTCGAGCGCCTGCACGCGTCGGAAGCGTACGAAGGCACCGGCGTCGGCCTGGCGCTGGTGCGGCGGATTATCGTGCGGCACGGAGGCCGGGTGTGGGCCGAAGGCGCGGTGGATCAAGGGGCGACGTTCTACTTCACCGTGGGCGCTGGCGCGGTGAACGCGAATTAGCTGTACGTGGTCTCCGGGATCGTGGGCCAGGCCGGTTCGCGCTCCAGCACGGCCGAGAGCTTCCCCAGGGAATGATGCCCTGGACCGGAAGCAGCCACCAGCATCTTTTCCGCCAGCTCGAAGTGCGCCACGCTATACAGGTCGTCGGGATAGAGCAGCGCCATAGGCGTGCGAACCGAGTGCGAAAAAGCGATGCTCGCGGCGGCGGAGGGAACGGTCGCCAGCGGATGCACTTTCAGCTCCTTATGGATGTCGGACAGGGGGATGGGAGAGTCGAATTCGGTCCGATGGATGATGGCCAGTCCCAGTTCTTGCGCTTGGGAGGTAGCCAACCGGATCTGCCGCGCCAGTGCGGCGCAGCACTGCAGAGAAGCCGGCTCGCGGTCCGCGATCATGACGATGGAATCGGAAAGCTTTAGCGCCTGCGCGACGCCCTCATCGATGTGCGGCGGCAGATCCAGCAGCACGAACGGATAGGCTTCGCGCGCGGCGGAAACAATGGCGTGGGCGTGATCGGCATCCAGCGTTCGCCAGGTTCCGCGCGACGCCGGGAAGCCGAGCAAGCGCAGTCCCGCCACCACCCGCACCAGGCACTTGCGCAAATCCGCAGCCAGAATGCTATTGGCTGGTTTTCTCAGCAGCGCGCCTAGATCCTGGCTCGGCTCAGTCTCCAGGTACAGCGACAAAGTTCCCTGACAACCCTGCTCCCATTCGATCAGGACGGTTTCGAGTCCATTGCGCGCCAGCACTGCGGCGGTATTGATGGCGGTGGTGGACGTTCCCACTCCGCCCTTCGACCCGATGAAGCTGAACACGGTCCCGGGCACTCCCGCGGGTATTGGCGCCGGACTGCCTTGACTGCTCAACGCTTGGCGGCTTAAAGCCATGTTCATCGAGCGCGCGAGCAGCTTAGGCTGGAGCGAAGCCTTCACCAGGTAATCCTGCGCGCCGTGCTCGACGGCCCGAATCGCCACTTGATCGTCGTCCAGGCCCGTGAGCACGACGATCGGAACCCCTTGGGCGTGCTTCTTCACCCGCAAAAACGTGTCGAAGCCGGAGCTGTCCGGCAGGTTGAGATCGGCCAGAATCGCTTCCGGCCTGAACTTTTCGAGCTGGGCGAGCGCCGCGGCCATGGTCGCGGCCGGCCGGATCTCGAAAGTGTCCTCGGCGAGCGCCGCGCGAATCAACTGCGCAAAATCCGGATCGTCTTCGATCAACAAAATCGTTTTTCGCTCGGGCATATGTTCTATCCTTTGGTTTCGAGCTTCAGATACTCGCGCACGCGGTCGCCAAACGTGCGGGTATCAATCGGCTTACTGATGTATCCGTCGCAACCCGCGGCGCGGGCCTTCTCCTCGTCCGCCCGCATGGCGTAGGCGGTTAAGGCCACGATGGAGATGTCGCGGAAGGCCGGTTCGGCGCGCAGACGCCGCGTCAGCTCCAGTCCGTCCATTCCCGGCAATTGAACGTCCATGAGAATCAGGTCGGGGTGATGGGTTTTCAGAACATCGAGCGCTTGGAGCGCGTCTTTGGCCGCCCGCACCTGCCAACCTTCCGCCTCCAAAACGATCCGCGCCAGATCCACGTTGTCGGGATTGTCGTCCACAATCAGAATCGCTTCCGCACTCATGTCACACTCCCCTTTTCGCGGGCTGCGGCGCCGTCTGTGTCCAAAGCGGCGGCCTGACCGTTTTGAGGAAGCACCGCAAAAAATGTGCTCCCTTCGCCGGCGACGCTTCGAACTCCAACGCGTCCGCCTTGCGCCTCCACGATGTGTTTGGTTAAAGCCAGCCCCAGCCCGGTTCCCTGGTAGTGTTTGGAGGCGCTGGAGTCGAGTTGTTGAAATTCGGTGAACAGCCGGGGGATGTCCTCGGGCGCAATTCCGATGCCGGTATCGGAAACCTCCAGCCGGAACTCATGCCCGTTCTCTTTTTGCAGCCGGACCATCACGCGGCCGCCCTCGCCGGTGAATTTCAGAGCATTCGAGAGGTAGTTGTACAGAATTTGCTTGAAACGCGAGACGTCGGTCACGGCGCAATCCGCCTGGGCATCCAGCTCCGTGGAAATGCGAATTTTCTTTTGAGCGGCCAAAGCGCTTTGGACCGCCACCACTTCCCTGATCAGACCGGCGAGCTCCACCGGCTCGGGGTACAGCTCCAGGCGTCCGGCCTCGATCTTGCTCAGATCCAGTACCCCGTTGATCAGTTGCAGCAGGTGGTGGGAGCTTTTCAGAATACGCCCCAGGAAGTCTTTCATCCCTCCCTCAAGCGCGCCGAGTTTCCCGTCGTGAAGCAGCTCGGTGAATCCGATGATTCCGTTCAAGGGCGAACGCAGTTCATGGGACATGTTGGCCAGAAACTCGCTCTTCATCCGGCTGGCCTCTTCGAGTTGCCGGTTTTGGTCCTCCAGCGCAAGGTTCTGGCCACGCAGTTGCTCCTCGAGCAGCTTGCGTTCCGTGATGTCGCTCGCGGCGGCGAACACCAGGCCATGGCTAAGAGAGGGAGTCCCGCTGAACAGCAGCCAGCGGCAATCGCCGTGCTTAGTCAGAAACCGGAGTTCCAGCCGGTGCACCGGCTTTCCGAGGGCGAACCCGGCCGCCGCGGCGATAGCCTGGGGCCGGTCTTCGGGATGAACAAACTCCACCCAGGGCTTGCCGCATAATTCCCGGCCGCTGAAACCGAGCACCTGTTCCCAGGCCGGATTCAACCGGTAGATGTAATTGTCGAGATCGAAAATGCAGAGCAGATTGAGCGGCAGAGCGAAAAACTGGTTCAATTCGTCCACCGCGCGCTCGTGCGCCTGCTCGATTGCGATGCTTTCGCAGGCGAAACTGAGATTGGCCGCCAGCTCATCGAGCAACGCGACATTTTCGGGGTCGAAGAACTCGGCCTGGGAAGCGTAGATGGCGAGCGCGCCGATGGTACCTGCGCCGGCAGTGATGGGGAAGGCGGCCGCGGAGCGGTAATTCCCTTCGATCGCCCGGTCGCGCCACGGGGCGAAATCGGGATCGGAGAGGATGTCGTTCGAAATCACGCGCCGGCTCTCGCGGATCGCGGCGCCCACCGGACCGTTACCAGCCGCTTCCGGCGTGGTGGTAATGTGAATGCCCTGAAGATATGCTTCGCCTTCGCCCCAACAGGCGATGGGCGTGACGCGGGGCGAATTCGCTGGGACCGCACCCACCCAGGCCATCCGGAACCCGCCTTCTTCCACCACAATCCGGCAGATCTCGCGGAACAATTCTTGGCGATCGCGGATATGCACGATGGCCTGGCCGGCGTGACTCAGCACCGAATACAGACGGTTCAACTGCGTGATTCTGTTTTGCGCCAGCCGCCACAACGTCACATTTTCGGCGATCATTTCCACGCAATGGGGCGCGCCGTTTTCATCGCGCAGCACGCGGCCCTTCAGCTCCACGCTGACTGGATTCCCGCTACTGTCCGGCCACTGCACTTCGCACGCTACACGCGAGCGGCCCCTGGAAGCGCCCTCCAGCAGCAGAGTGAGGAGTTCCGGCTCCAACGTGACACCGCTGTTCGCACGGCCGAGCAGCAGATCGTCTGGCGTCGTGTAGCCCAGCATCTCCGACAAAGCCTGGTTTGCCTCCAGAAGCCGCCCGCTCTGTGCGTCCAGCCGCAGAATGCCGCACGGCGCGTTTTCAATCAACGAACGGTAGCTTGCTTCCGATTGCCGCAGCGCTTCCTCGGCCTGCGCCTGTTGAGCTTTCAACCACGTCTCAGCGCGCGCT
This sequence comes from Bryobacteraceae bacterium, assembly GCA_030039005.1. The sequence goes on along the minus strand of JASHQT010000008.1, from coordinate 6,163 downwards.
CTGCGGACCGCCACCGGCAGGCGGGCCAGGCGGTCCTTGAGAACGTAGTCCGTCACGCCTTCCTTCAGGCATTCGACCGCCTTCTCCTCGCCGAGCGAGCCGGTGACCAGAATGAACGGAACATCCATCCCCTGCTCCTGAAGAGCGCGTAAGCATTCCATCCCGCTGGCTCGCGGCATGCGATAGTCGGACAGGATCACGTCATAATGGACCGAGCGCGCGCGCTCGATCACCTCCTCTAGCGTGACGGCGATATCGGGTACTACTTGGAAACCGCCCGCCTTCAACGACCGCAGGATGAGTTCGATATCCTCCGCGCAGTCCTCATAGAGCAACGCGCGCAGCGGTGTGGGTTTCGTTGCGCCGTTATCGTGCGGATCGTGGCTCCGGGAAGCGGCTCGATGCATGGAAGGCTGATCTGCTATCCATATCGGCCGCGATCAGCGCAACATGCGCGAGATTTTTTGCCGAGAAAAGAAGCTCTCTTCCGGAAACGGAGTTTAAGGGCGCGCGCCTGACACGCAAGAGTTCTTGAGTGTCCCGAGCAGATCGGTCAACTCCGACAACCGCGTGTGGATCTCGCCCCGGTCACCGGTTTTCGCCGCTGCCTCCATGGCCCGGCCGATAGCGGTGATGGCGGGGAAGCCGTACCCAGCGCCGGTGCCCTTCAGGTTGTGCGCGATGCGCTGAATTACCGCGAGATCGCCCGCCGCGAGGGCGTCTTCCAGGACGCGAATTTCGGCTTCGCGCCGCTCGAGATAACCCGGAACCAGTTCGGCGACTGCAGCGTTCACATCGATAATCACAAAGGCCCTTTCCCTAAAGCAGGCCTCGGAGGGAGCCTGCCATCACCCGCTCATTGATCCTATCGCCCAAATCACGCTAGACCATGAGCCGGCTCGAACACGCGGGGCCAAAACCCTATAATCGAGAAGTAGCACGCAGCCGGGCCCTTAGCTCAGCCGGTTAGAGCAGCGGACTCATAATCCGTTGGTCGAAGGTTCAAATCCTTCAGGGCCCACTCCTCCGAAACCGGAGGGCTGGGAGATACGTCTGGAGGAGTACAATCGAGCAATGCCCCGCGCCACGTCTTACCAGCGCTTACTTCCCGGTATCTTAGCCTTAGCGCTGAGTGCGGCTGGCCTGCAAGCTGCATCTTCTCCGAAGGTTCCAGGGCCCGAAGTCCTCGGCGTCCACAATTTCCACCAAGTCAACGAGCACGTCTATCGCGGCGCGCAACCGAACAAGCAGGGGTTTGCCGCCCTGGCGAAGCTGGGCATCAAGACCGTGATCGATCTGCGGGGCGAAAAGTCGGAGCGCGGCGTTGTGGAAGGAGCCGGCATGCACTACGTGCGCCTGGCCTGGAGCGGCTACAAAGCGCCGGTGGACCAGCAGATCTCTACCGTGCTCTCGCTGATGAACGATAACTCGGCTTGGCCCGTCTTCATCCATTGCCGCCGCGGGGCGGACCGCACCGGCACCGCTATCGCCTGCTACCGGATCGCGCATGATCGCTGGACCAACCAGCAAGCGCTTGACGAGGCCAAGACATTCGGCATGAGTTCCTCGGAGATCCTGATGCAGCGCTTCATCCTGCATTTCACCGCGCCCACGCCCCAGCTAGCCGCCACTCCCGTGCCTCCCGCCACCGTCCCCGCCGTCCTTCTCGCACCGCAGCCCTAATTCGCGCTCTGGCCGACAGCGCAGACCGCCGTAGTAACATGATGCTCATGCCGTCCCGGAAAATCGCCATCGCCATTCCGCTTCTGTGGTTCGGGTCAACACTCGCGCTCGCGCAGGAGTCCATGAACCTGCCGGAGAACTCCGTCACTCGTGTGTCGGATCACGTTTACGCGATCGTCGGCTTCCCCAACATCGGAATCGTGGTGGGCGATCGGGCCACGCTGGTAGTAGACACCGGCCTCGGCCCTAAGAACGGCGCCATCGTGGTGAAGCAGGCCGAGAAACTGGCTAAGGCTCCGGCGCTGTATTTGACCACCACGCATTTTCATCCCGAGCACGCCATGGGCGAGCAGGCGTTTCCCCCGCGCACGGTGATCATCCGGCCCGCCGTCCAGCAGGAGGAGATGGACAAGCACGGCGTCGAGATGATGAATATGTTCCGGAGCTTTTCAGCCCAAAGCCGCGAGTTGCTTCAGGACGTGAAGCTGCGGCCACCCGATATCGTGTTCGCGAAGGAAGTCAAGCTGGATCTCGGCGGCGTCACCGCGCGCCTGATGTGGCTCGGCCCCGCGCATACTCTGGGCGACGAGATCATCTTCGTCGAGCCCGACAGTACTTTGATCCCCGGCGACATCGTACAGGACAAAATCGTCCCCAACATCCCGAGCGCCGACGCCAGCGTGAAAAACTGGCTGGCGATTCTGGATCAACTGGAACCTCTCCACCCACGCCACATCGTTCCCGATCACGGCGTGCTCGGCGACGGGTCGCTGATCGGTGAGGAGCGGGCGTTTATCGTCGATCTGCAAAGCCGTTCACTCGAGCTCAAACGCGAGGGTAAGTCCGCCACCGAAGCCGCGACCATCGTGACGGCCGAATTCAAGAAGAAATATCCGGATTGGACGACCATGGGGCCAGTGGCTAACGTGGTGAAGCGGGTGTACGCCGAGAATCCTTAGAAATGGAAGCCGACGGTTCCGGTCATGGTGCGCGGGCTCAGGTAATGCGTCCCGCTGAACGTCGATAGAAAATTGTAGAGTGCGTACTCGTTCGTCAGATTCAGCACCTCCACCTTGGCGCTCCAGCGGTACTTGTCATTGTGGAACAGGTTGTCGTCGCCCAGGGCGAGATCGAATGTGCTGCGCGGCGCGACACGCGGCGGATTGTGATCGTCGTTCTCGGTGCCGGCCGCTGGAATCTTGAGCAAGTGTGACCCGTACTCGGCCGCTGGGCAAAGTCCGTTCGGGCTGATGGGAGTGGTGGGTGTGGCATACACGCTCCCGCAAAATAGACCGGCTTCGAACTGCTGGTCCGGCGTGAGTCCGGAAACGTCCACAACGCTGTCGCTGCCGTTCGGGCCGTTGGCGCAATTCCCGCCCGCGCACGGCACCGCACCGGCCACCATCCCGCTATCGTAGCGCCAGGTGAATCCGAGCCATGGGCCATTTTTCCAGGGCTGATATTGCAGATGCGTGGTTTCGTTGAAGACCTCGTCATGGTCGATGCGAAACACTTCGCTGCCCGTCGGCGTGGCGCCGATTCCGCTGACCTGCGGCTCGAAGAACCGCGCCGCAACATGCGACATCACAATATACGCCGAGAGCCCGTGAAAGTTCGGCATGCTGCCGCGCACGGTAAACCCGGGGATGTTCGAACGCGCCCACTCGATCGGAAAAGTGATGGGCGAATTGCCCAGCACGCTGAAGTCATAAGCGTTGTGCGTGTACTTCCAGATGTACTCGCCGTCCAGCACGAAGTATTTTCCGAAGGCCTGCTGCAGGCCCGCGTGAAACTCGTTGCGGAATCCGGGACTCAGCGGCACGTTGGTCACGCAGGGGCTCACGGTGGTGGACATGATCGCGTTGACCACGGGGTTCGCGCATCCCTCGCTTGAGAGCACGAGGTTTTCGTTGAACGGCGTCTCCAGCGTGCGCGCATAGGAGATGCGCAGGATGGTGCTGCTCGGTTTGATTTTGTACGCGATCCCCAGGCGCGGCTCGGGCTGCGTCGCGTGCGTGATGCCGTCGTAATAGTCGAACCGGAATCCCGCGTTGAAGGTCCAGTTTTGGATCGTGATGTCGTCCTGGAAAAACGCCGCGAACTCGCGAATGTCGGCGTGGCCATAAAAGCCATACAGGCCGCTAGTGGAACCCGGGCAACCGTCGGAAGCGGGCAGCGGCGACGTCCGCGTTAAGTCGTAGCAGGCCAGTAGTGGATTGAAATTCGGATTGGGTTGGAGGGCACCGCAACCCGCGGGGCTCGTAATGCTCGGGTTCGTGTTGGGGCTTCCATCGGGATTCAAGCATACGGCGTTAAGGGCCGGATCTACGATTCCAAAGCTGTCCCTTTCCGTCAGGAGCGTATCCTCATAATTCACTCCCACTTTGATATTGTGAATCCCCTTGATGTAAGAGACATCCGCGCGCAATCCCAGATTGGTCAGCGTTCGGTTCTGGCCGATGGTCTGAAGCTGAAGGTCCGGGATCAAATCGGAGAACGGATTATCGCTTGGGTAATAGTTGTATTGATCCTGCCGGGCCCAGCCTCCAAACGTAAACACGGCGTTCGGATTCAACAGGTGCGTCCAGGTGGGCGCGATATCGAAGGTTCGGATCTGGGAGCGCTGATCGGTGGGGCCTACCGGTAGCCCATTGGGACCCAGACCGCCGTTATTGACCACCAGCCCGGTCCAGGCGTCGGCTGTCTGCGCATCGAACGAGTTCGGCGTCTGGAACCAGGAGCGCGTAAACTGTAGGTTCGCGGTGAACGTATCCGCCGTGCTGGGCTTATAATCCACGCGATCGAATACGTTCTCTTGATTGCCGTGATCGTGGTAGACCTGGAATTCCGGCGTATCCAGAAATCGTCCGGTGTTGAGGCCGTCCACGGCAAAAAAGTTTCCCCAGGATTGCCCGCCGTAAGATAAATCGAAAGCGCCGCTGGTAGTGCCGAAAGTCCCGTACTCCAGCGAAGCATCGCCGTGCGGCGTCGTGGCGCCGAGACCCGATCGCGTGCTGACCTCGATCACCAAGCTGGTCTTGTCCCCGTATTCGGCCGGCGGCGCGCCTTCGATCACTTCCATGGACTGCACGGCGTCCACGGGAATCTGATTGGAAAAAACCTTGCTCTGCTGATCGGTGATGGGCTGCCCGTCGAGCGAAAAAGAGTTCGAGGCGTGATCGCCGAGGCCGTGAAACATGCCGTTGGAATCCGCCGTGACCCCCGGCGACGCCAGCGTCACCAGTGAACTGAGGGCCGAAGATTGGCTTGTGAGCGGCAGCTTGTCGAACAATTCCCGGTCGATATCGGTGTGGGTCACCGGCGTGGTTTCCACCAGGTCTCCGGCCTCGGCCGTTACCTGCACGGTCTGGGTGGCGGCGCCAATCTGGAGCGTCACGTTCGCGGTCACCGGCAAGGCCGAACGCACGTCGATGTCTTCGGTGCCGGTCTCGAAACCCGGCGCGCTCGCGGTCAGGTGGTAATTGTTGAATTGAACGTTAAGGAACTCGAAATTTCCCTGGCTGTCGGTCTGAGTGGTCTTCGAATAGTGCGAAACCGGATTCTGGATTTCCACCGTGGCTCCGGCTACGGCGGCTCCCGAAGGGTCGAGCACACTCCCACGCACCGTCCCCGCATTGCCTCCCGCGGATTGCGCGTCCGTGATGACAGGCAGCGTAAGCCCTAGAAGCGCAAAGACCAGGAAGGTCCCGAAACGTCTCATTCTTCGATTGTACCGTTGAGGATCGCGCTGACACGCGCGGGCGGAATTCGAACCGGCTTAAAAGTGGAACCCGAGCGTCGCGGTTACAGTGCGCGGACTCACGTAATGCGTCCCGCTGAACGTTGACAGGAAGTTATACAGCACATAGGAATTCGCCAGGTTCACCACTGCCAAGCGCGCGCTCCAGCGGTATTTATCGCCCTGGAAGAGGTTGTCGTCTCCAATGGCGATGTCGTAGAGATTGCGCGGTGCGATGCGCTGTGGGTTGTGGTCGTTGTTCTCGGTGCCCGGAGCGGGGATGGAAACCAGGCTAGAACCGTACAGGTTCGCGGGGCAAAGACCAGTAGGACTGATCGGGGTGGTGGGCGTGGCGTGAACGGTTCCGCAGTACAGCCCACCTTCAAACTGCTGGTCGGGCGTGAGATTGAGGACGGACACGACAGTATCTGACCCACCCGGCCCATTGGGGCACGCCTCACCTCCGGCGCACGGCACTGGACCCGCCACCAGTCCGCTGTCGAAACGCCAGTTGAAACTCAACCACGGGAGCTTTTTGTATGGCTGATACTGCAAGTGGCCGGTGGCATTGTTGGTTTCATCGTGGTCGATGCGGAACACGCCAAACCCAACCGGCGTCGCGCCAACCCCGGCGACTTGGGGACTGAAAAAGCGCGCCGCCACACTGGATGTCACCATAAACGCCGACAATCCATGGAAGGCGGGCATCGAGAGGCGGATTGCGTATCCTGGAATTTTCGA
>JASHQT010000102.1 GCA_030039005.1 Bryobacteraceae bacterium | reverse complement strand
GGTAAGCGATTTTGCGTTCGCGGCTGCAAGTAGATGATGAGAGCCGAACTGAAAAAGAGAAAGCAGAAGACGTCGTACATCGCGCCCGCGCTGTAATAGAGGCTGGCGAGTTTGCCATGAAACGCGAAGAGCAACAGCGCGATTCCGGCGATTTCGCGTGATCCGCTGAGCCGTTTGAATAACAGGTAGGCGATTCCTAAATTCAGGAAGATCGCCGCGTAATAGATCGCATAAAGCGGTTGAGGATTAAAACCCCAAATGGCAAAGACGCTGCGGTACACCAGCGCGCCGATGGGCCGATAGTAAGGCGCCCAAAAGAAAACGATTGCTTTGAAGAGCGGAAACGGCTTGCTCCAATAGCCGTACAAGTTCATCAAATCGTCGTGGCTGTAGTAGACGAAAGGCGCGCGGCGAGTGAAGTAAACGAACAGTCCGGCCACGAAGAGGCCCGCCAGGAACGCCAGCAGACGGTCCGCGGTGCCGCGCTGGGTCGGAGTGTCCACGACTCAGCCTACCGCGCCAACCGTCAATCGCGCGCGGGCGCCCTGTATCATCGAAACATGGACCTGAAAAGCTACACGACATTAGGCCGCACCGGCCTGCGCGTCAGCCCGCTGTGTCTCGGCGCGATGACTTTTGGAACCCAGTGGGGCTGGGGCGCCGATGAGACCGTGGCGCGCTCCCTCTTCGACCGCTACGTCGACGCTGGAGGCAATTTCATCGACACGGCCGATGGCTACCAAGGCGGCCAAAGCGAACAGATGTGCGGCAAGTTCATCAGCGAGCGCAAGCTGCGCGATCAGATCGTGCTCGCCACCAAGTTCACCTTCAACGGCTCGCCGGGAAATCCGAACTCGGGCGGCAACGGCCGCAAGAACATCTATCGCGCCATCGACGCATCTTTGAAGCGCCTGAACCTGGATTACGTGGACCTGTATTGGCTGCACGCCTGGGATACCGTCACACCAGTGGAAGAGGTGGTGAACACGCTGACGGACCTGGTTCACGCTGGCAAGATCCGGCATTACGGCTTTTCCGATACGCCAGCGTGGTACGTCGCGCGCGCCTATACGCTGGCCGAGCAGCAAGCGAAAGAGCGCGTCGCGGCGCTGCAACTGGAGTATTCCCTCATCGAGCGTAATATCGAGCGCGAGCACATTCCGGTGGCGCAGGAGCTCGGAATCGCGATCTGTCCGTGGAGCCCGCTCGGCGGCGGATTCCTGACCGGAAAATACAAGCGCCAGGGCGATACCGGAACTGGCGACGGCCGGCTCACCAAGGGCAGCCCGTTCAACAAATTCACCGAAAACAACTGGCGCATCCTGAATGTTCTGCTCGAAGCGAGCCGCGAGCTGGGGAAAACGCCGGCGCAAGTGGCGATTCAATGGTGCGCGACGCAGCCGGGGATCACGTCCACCATCCTGGGCGCGAGCAGCCTGGCGCAGCTCAACGACAATCTGGGATCGCTCGACTTCACCATCCCAGCCGACCTGCGCAAGCGCTTAGACGAAGCGAGCGCGCTCGAAGCCGTGCATCCGTATGTTTTCTTCGGCGGGATGATCCAGGGGATGATTCACGGCGGCGTACAGGTGAAGGCCTGGAAGGCCGCATCGGGACAATGAGATGAACGCTGACGGCTGTCGAGCACAAGCGCCTTCAGACGGTCGGGACATTAGCTCCGACCGGCTGCTGACATCAAGCGAACGCACGAACAGTTTGGCGCGATTCCAGGGGACCCATCGTTAAACTACCCCGACGACACGCCCTCGCTAAACTGAATCAAGCGTGCGATATACAATGACCCCTGGAGGTTTGCGTGGGGACTGAACGAATGGTGTGGTGGGTGATCGGCGCAGTCGCCTTTGCGGCTGGAACATTGCCGGCGCAGGTGCCGCCGGACGTCGCGACGAAACTGATTGCGATCGGACGGGGGGTATGCGTTCCGGAAACCGCGGAACTCTATGCGCCGTTGCAGCCGAAAGCTCCCTATGCGGGTGTGAAGTTTACCCGTGACGTCTCTTTCGGGCCCGACGCCAAGAACGTCCTCGACGTGGCAGAGCCGGAAACAGGTGGCGGATCGCGGTCCGTGCTGATCTATCTATCCGGTGGCGCCGGTAACAAGCAACAGGGTGGTCCAAACGGCGCGGCTTTCTACGACAACATCATGGTGTGGGCAGTGAAGAGCGGCATGGTCGGAGTGAACATGCAACGGCGCAGCGGCGAGGCTTGGGACGATCCAGCGAAAGACGTGAGCCTCGTGGTCGAGTGGGTGAACAAAAACATCGCCCAGCACAAAGGGAATCCGGAGCGGGTTTTCGCCTGGTCGCAGTCCGCCGGGAACATTCCCCTCAGCACCTATGTCGCCCACTCCGAGTTTTGGGGAAGCCAAGGCATTGGTCTCAAGGGCGTGATCTTCATGTCGCCACCAGCCTTCGACATTCTCCCTGTAGTCCCGCCGCCAGTACAGGGTGCTGCATTCGCCCCCTGCGGATCTCCGAATGGAGGCTCTCCCGCCGTTCCGGCGGCCGGAGGCGGGCCGGGCGGCCGCGGTTTTGGCAGGGGAGGTGCGACGCCTCCGGACCCTGCCACTCAGCTAGCCCGTTCGAATCTGCCGGGGCTGACGGGTTCGAAGATACCTTTCATGATCTCGACAGCAGAGCTCGATCCCCCCAACATCATCGGGTTCGCTGAGACGCTGCGGGATGAGCTAAAGAAGTCGAACCGCAACGTAAGCTACGTCGTGTATAAGGACCACAGCCACATCTCCGAGGTGATGTCGCCAGACACGGCCGATAAAAGTGTCACCGGGCCGATCCTCAAGTGGATGAATAGCGTCAAGTAGTTAATCCTGGCGGTTGCCGATATGTCCGGCGTCGCTAAACAAAGCGTCTATATCTCCGCGTTTGACGCGACCGAAGAAAGCTCGATGTGTCGCATTCTCGATGTGTCGCATTAACGATAATTACCTCGCACGCCGGGCCAGCGGCTTCGTTCTTGTCGCCATCTCGCAGACGGGAGGAGTTCAACCGGGCTGTTGCCCTATTATCGGCAGCATTCTGCTCTGGAGATGGCCGCAGCTGCGACCTACCACAGGGCTTCGCTCACCGCCAAGATCTCAGCAGCGCTCACACAAGCAGGAACGCAGCCCCGGCAAAAGACCGTGCCGGTGAGGTCCTCGCGGCCCCTAAGAGTAACTTTCAGTGGAATACAATCACTATACGCAGCTGGCCGAGCGGATTACCCAAGTCGCCAGCGTGGAGGATGAATGCGGAGTCGAGCTCTCGTTTGGGTTTGCGGGTTGTGTCTAAGCGCCGCCCTTTCGGGATTAGCACAGGAGGGGCATCCGCTGACGGGCACCTGGGCTGGGGACAATGGTGTGACGGCAACCGAGCGGCATCATCTGACCATCGTGATGGACTGGGACGGCGACAATCTCACGGGCACGATCAATCCCGGACCCGATGCGATCCCCATCAAAAGCATCTATCTCGATGTCGCCACCTGGACCGTCCGCATCCAAGCCGACACCAAGGATGCCGCCGGCAATCTGGTTCACATCGTGGCCGAAGGCAGGCTCCAGGATTTGAGCTCGCCCCATCGAAAGATCGTGGGGACCTGGCGCCAGGGTGAAAAGCAAGGCGACTTCGCGATTGAGAGAGATTAAGAGATTAGGGCAAGCAGTCATGAAGCGCGTATACTCTGGAATCCTGATCGGGTTGGCTTGCGCCGGCTCGGTGGCGTTCGCTCAGGAGTCTTTCACGGCCGTCTACGATTCCAGCCGGCAGGTGACGCTCCAGGGGCCGGTCACACGCATTGCATGGGTGAATCCGCATGCTTATTTGTTCATCGACGTCCGGGATGAAGCCGGAATTGTGGGGACTTGGGCGGTCGAGTTCGGCAATCCCCTGGAGCTGGAGGCCGAGGGATGGAGGCGCGATTCCCTCAAGATCGGCGATGTCGTCGCGGTGCAGGGATTCCCAGCGAGAGGAAATGCCAGCCAGGCTTTCGCGAAATCCGTGGTGCTGGTCCGTACGAACGAGCGATTGTTCACTCCGCGAGCGGCGCAAAAGGCCGGGCCGGCTGCCGCTCCCACTCCGCACTGGCCGGACGGACAGATCCGCCTGGGGCCTCCGCCCGGTAGAACAGGCTACTGGGGCGTCGCGAGCGAGAAAACATTGTTTGAGTATACGGGCCGCAAGATTCCGATGAACGAGGATGGCCTGTTGCTCAACCTGGCTGACGCCGGCCGCGTGGCGCCGTTCCAACCTTGGGCCAAGGCCCTGTATGAGTACAGGCAACGCACGCTGCTGAAAGACGATCCCATGGCGCACTGCATTCCCCCTGGCGGCCCGCGCCAGTTTCAGAGTCCTCCCGGATTCGAGTTCGTGGAACAGCGCCAGTTGGGCCGCATTCTGGTGTTGCTGGGCGGCGGCGATCGGAATTGGCGCATCATCTACACCGATGGGCGGCCGGTAGCCCAGAGTGCGGAGGCCGTTCTGGGTTACTACGGCACGTCGGTCGGCCATTGGGAGAAAGACACGCTGGTGGTAGATTCGGTCGGGTACAATGAGCGCTTCTGGTTGAGCGGAGGAGGCCTTCCGCATACCAGCGCTCTTCATTTGACCGAACGCTTTTCGCGGCCCAACCTGAACACATTGAAATACGAGGTCACGGTGGACGATCCGCGGACGTACACTCGTCCGTGGAAAGCAGGTTGGACGATCCAGTGGGTCGCGGATAAAGACCTTCCCGAATACTTCTGCGAGGAGAACGTGGAGTCCGAGTTCATCCGCTAAGCCAATCGAAAGCATGTCTAATGAGCAATAGGAGGCAGAACGGCGATGACGCTCAGCAAACTTAGTTCCAGGGCCAGTTTATTCGCAGCCATCGGTCTGCTGATTCTGACGGCCGCTCCGGCGTTCGCGCATCATTCCTTCGATGCGGAGTACGACGAGACCAAACCGGTGACCATCACCGGGATCGTGACCAAGCTGGATTGGGTGAATCCGCACGCCTTTGTTTATATCGATTCGAAGGATCCAGACGGCACGGTGCGCAGCTACAAGATCGAGATGGGGCCTCCGTACGCGCTTGTTCGCGGCGGTTGGAAGCACGACACCGTGAAGATCGGCGACAAGGTTACCGTGGAGAACGCCGCGAGAGCCAAGGATGGCAGCAACGGCGCGGGCTCCATGCCCAGCACCTCCATGATTTCGGCGAGCGGCCAAAAGCTGGTCATGAGATAGCCGTGCCGCTCCTACACCTGAAGCGGGCGCAGGCACGCCGCGCCCCGAAAATTTCGATGGTCCCCATGGCGGCGTGGATTGTGCTGCCGGTGCTTACGTTCGCGCAGGCGAAGCCCGCGAACAGCGCGTCCGGGGATCTGGCGACCCCGCGCTTTCCTGACGGCCACCCGAATTTAGGATCCACCTCCGAACAAAAAGGGTATTGGGAAGTGCGGCCGGGCCTCGGCGGAGGGCCCCGTGCAGCGGATGTGCCCTTCCAGCTGTGGGCGAAAGCACTGTATCAATACCGGATTTCAAAGCGGGATCTGTACCCGCCGCTAGTGGCTTGCAAGCCCGCCGGAGGCCCTTCGTTTTTCAACGCGCCTGGCTTCGAAATCGTGGATGCGCCCGAGCTCAAGCGGATCTTCATCCTCAATATCGCCGGCCCGCATTCCTGGCGGGTGGTCTATATGGACGGGCGTCCCCATCCGTCGAGGGAAAACCTTCGGCTGACTTTCTTGGGCCATTCCATCGGCCACTGGGACGGGGACACTCTGGTGATCGATACCGTCGGCTTCAATGAAAAGCAGTGGATCGCCGGAGCGTACCCCACCACCCGGCGGTTGCACCTGACCGAGCGCTTTTCACGCCCCAATCTCAAGACGCTCAACTACGAAGCGACGATCGACGATCCCGGCGCGTACACCCAACCTTGGTCTGTGCGTTGGAGTATCAATCAAAAGACGAGTTCATCGTGGATCGCCGGCGGCGAAATGTTCGAGTACATCTGCGAGGATGCTGATCAAGAAGGCAGGCAATGAACCGGAGTTACTTGCCGGTATTGGCTTGCTGCTGAATCGCGGCATCCTGTCGGTGCAAACGAAGATCGCCTTGCGCTCAATTCTCGGCGCCATCGCATGCAACATGTCGGCAGATGCCTGTGCAGCGGGTGAGCCGATAGAGTGCGGCTATCGGTCGACCGGCCACGCCGACGAGAATGTGCCTACGAACACCTCATCTCGGCATAGTATCGGCTCGTAGCCAGAAACTCTCGCTCCAATTGGCGCCCGACGGTATGGATCGCAATTCTGCGTGTAGACGGCTAACGTTAGGGCTAAGCAATACCGCCCCGCGGCGGCCTGCGTTGGACTCCTGGCCATGCGCAAGTAGAGGTAGGTTCCTAGCACCGGAAAGAACAGCGCTTGCGCATAAGTACGGGACTCTGCCGCATAGCGCAGCGTTTGCGGGAACCCAGCGAAAATCACGGCTGCGCACCACGGCCTCTTCAGACCGCACTGGCATGCGATGAGCGCCACAAAGAACACAGCGGCTGCTTCAAACAGCGCCGAGGGGAGACAGGCGAGAAGCGTGGAATATCCAGTGATCCGCAGGGCGCTTTGCTGAACCAGATACCCGAGAGGCGCTGCCCCGGGGGTTTGGCGGACACCCAGGATCAGGCGCATCGCGGAACGCTGGCGTCTTTCGATCAGTTGCAGAATCTTGTCCAGCGAGAGAGGGCGAATGGTGGAGACGAGAATCGCAATGCTCACAAAGATGGCTGCAATCAGCAGCGCACTGCGCCGGATGCTCAAGGGCGTGGCTCGTGAAGCTCAGAACGTGACGCCGAGCAGCACGGTCACGAGATTGATGTCGGTATCGCTCGCACAGCCTGCCGGATTGGTCGGCCGCATGGACGGTAAGCGGGATTCTTCGCGTGCGCAGCGGGTTTCCGATCAACGTCACGGATGACGAGCAGGCCATAGGCGAGGAATTCGACAATGCCGACCGGCCGAACCTGGTGGCGGGGCAGCCGATCTGGATCAGCGATCCCACTGCGGCGGGCGGGCGGCGATTGAATCCGGCGGCGTTTAGCGCATCGGTTTCCGGCGAATCGGGGACGCTCGGGCGTAACGCGACTTATGGAAATGGCCTAACGCAGATCGATGCCACTCTGCGGCGCAGCTTCGTTTTGTTTCGCGGATGGAGATGGACGCGGGTCTGAATATTTTCAATGTGCTCAACCACCCGCAATTCGCCGATCCGGTGGCGTTCTTATCGAGCCCGTGGATCGGCCAGTCGACATCGATGCAAAATCTGATGCTGGGAACCGGGTCGCCGAATACGGGCATGCCGCCGCTGTTTCAGGCGGGTGGATCGCGATCGGCGGAGCTCAGCTTGCGGCTTTCTTTCTAGCGCGCGGCGCGTTATGTGCCGGGCGACGGTCTTAGAGGCCCGTGCGGTGCTGAAGCTCAATAATGTTACCTTCTGGATCCCGCACATAGGTCCACGTGATTACGCCGACTCCCGGAACATTCACGCTCTCAATGCTGCCAAGCACCGATCCGCCACGGGCGAGGATTGCCGCTCGGGCCGCCGCAACGTCCTCCACCGCAAACGCCAGGTGCCCAAACCCAGCCCGGTTGGCTACCGGCTGCGGAGAATCCTGCATCTCCGAATATTGAAAAAGCTCCAAGGTTGGGCCGTTCTCGTCATAGCCTGGCAAAAGCAGATGAACTCCCCGGATGTGCGCGCCGGAAACACCCGTACCACGTTCAATGGACTCGCCTGCCAGATCGCGCTCGGGTAAAATGCGCCTGCATCCAAGCGCATCCTCATAAAATGCGGCTAAACGTTGCCAGTCCCGCGCTACCAAGTTCACATGTACGTATTTAATGACCATCTCCGTTTCAGATTAGCCTCGAGGGACGCAAAGGTCGACGGCGGTAATGGATTCCGGCCTCCAAGTATTGGCTTGCCTCGGTTCCATCGCCCGATTAAACTGAGCAGATGATTAAATTCCGTCCGGCCTCGTCCGCCCGTCTGGAGTATGGCATCGGGAAGCGCCTCAGCGTTACGGAGGCAAAGCGCGTGACGATCAAAGAGCTCGTCGCGCAGGGCAGTCGCTCGATGAGAGCAGGGTCGCGGCCGGAGACTCGTCACCCGCTCCAGGCAGGGGCGCGGTGGAGCCTCCGCATTTGCGGCCGGAATGACGCTATGAAACTTTTGATTGTCGCCGCGGCGATCTTGGTTGCGAGCACGCACTCGGGCGCGCAGTGGCTGAACTATCGCACCCCGGGAGCTCCGCGCACAGCGGACGGCAAGGTGGACCTCTCCGCTCCCGCACCCAAGGCGCCGGACGGACGCCCCGATTTGTCCGGAGTCTGGGAGAGCGGCTTGCAATACTTCAACGACCTCGGAAAGGACCTGAAGCCGGGCGAATTGGCCATGTTGCCCTGGGCGAAGAATCTGCAGGCCGAGCGCGAGGCGAGGGACCATCGGGACGATCCCCTGAACCACTGCATGCCGCCTGGGGTTCCGCGCATCGACATGACCACGGGGAACGCGCCGCATCCCATGAAGATCGTGCAGACGCCGGCGCTGGTGGTTCTGCTGTACGAGACCTCCACGAATTCGACGTTTCGGCAGGTGTTCTTGGACGGCCGGGCGTGGCCCAAAGATCCGCAGCCAACGTGGCTGGGCTACTCGGTCGGCCGCTGGGACGGCGGAACGCTGGTGGTGGAAACCACCGGATTCAACGGCAGGACGTGGGTGGATACGGCGAAAGGCCATCCGCAGACCGACCGCGGATACGTGACCGAGCGCTTCACCCGGCGCGATTTCGGGCACATGGACATTGACATCACGATCGACGACCCCGGTGCGTACGAGAAGCCCTGGCGAGCGTCAGTGCCTTTCCATCTACTCGCGGATACGGATCTCATCGAGACCTATTGCGAGAACGAGCGTGACGAGGTGCACGAGGGCAAGTAAGCGACGGCGTCCCGGACCCGGTCTGCCGCCGCGGTTTCGCGCCTGCCGCCACTGGAATACAATCGTTCGAGACCTATGCTGGTTTCCGGCCGATCCTGCGATGAGCTTTGCATCCCGCGTGTGCTCGCGGTAGCGGCTGCCGCCATCATCACTTTCAGCGGCGTGCTGGCACAGCCAGCTCGAGCCGCGAATCTGGAAGTGCTGGAACTGCGCCCTAACTTCTTTATGATCGCGGGTGCGGGCGGCAATATTGGCGTGCAGGTGGGAGCGGATGGCGTCGTAGTGGTCGACTCCGGTACTGTGGAGAGCGCGGATGCTGTCGTGGCGGCAATCAAAAAAATCACGGCCAAACCCATCCGCTACATCATCAACACCAGCGCCGACCCGGATCATGTCGGCGGCAACGCTATCGTCGCCAAGGCCGGACAGACGTTGTTTACCGGGAACGGCGGGGCGGGACTGGCTACAAACTTTCTGGGTGGCGGGGCATCCATCCTTTCGGCCGAGCAGGTGCTAGCGAGAATGAGCGGGCCAACCGGGAAGCCCTCGCCTTTCCCGGTCGAGGCGTGGCCAACCGAGACGTTCAACCAAGCCCGAAAATACATGTACCTCAACGGAGAAGGCATCGAAATTTTCCACGAGCCGGCAGCACACACCGATGGCGATGCCATCGTCTTCTTTCGACGTTCCGATGTTGTCGTAGCCGGTGAGGTCTTCGATACCAGACGATTTCCCGTGATCAACGTCGCCAAGGGCGGAAGCATTCCAGGCGAAATCGCAGCCTTGCAGAAGCTGGTGGATACCGCGATCCCATCGGTACCGATCGTCTCGCGCGAGGAGGGCACGCTAATCATTCCGGGCCACGGCCGCATATGCGATCAGCTCGACGTCGTGGACTATCGCGATATGGTGACCATCATTCGCGACCGCGTCCGCGATTTGATGAAACAGGGGCTCACGCTGGAACAGATCAAAGCGGCATCGCCCGCGCGAGGCTATATACGCCGCTACGGTTCGGACACCGGCCCCTGGACCACGAACGATTTCGTCGAAGCAGTGTATCTCAGCATGAACGAGAAAGCGCAATGAAGCTGTATCTGCTCGCCGTCCCTCTTACGCTGCTGCTCTGCGCCGTGCCGTATGCAAACGGCCAGGATCGCGGCTCGCCGGCGGCTCCCAATACGGCCAAAGCCGCCGCGCCTGTCGATATCACCGGTTATTGGGTCGCTTTCGTGTCGGAAGACTGGCGTTTCCGGATGATTACCCCTCGCAAAGGCGACTATCAAGCCGTCCCCATGACGGAACAGGCGCGCAAGGTGGCCGATGCGTGGGATCCCGCGGCGGACGAAGCGGCCGGCAATCAATGCAAGGCGTACGGCGCGGGCGCCATCATGCGCCTGGCGTCACGATTTCACATTACCTGGGCCGGCGATGACACGCTGCGAATCGACAGCGATTACGGCATGCAGACGCGGCTCTTGCATTTCAATTCTCCGGCGCCGGGTAAGCGAACATGGCAAGGTGATTCCACCGCGCAGTGGGAGCAACCGGCATCGCTCAAAGTGGTAACCAAAAACTTGCTCTCCGGATATTTGCGCAAGAATGGCGTTCCCTACAGTGAGAACGCGATCGTCACCGAGTATTTTGATGTCGCACCGAACCCGGGCGGCGGCCAGGTGCTGCTGGTGACCACCATCGTCGACGATCCGCAATATCTCCGGCAGCCCTTCACGGTGAGCTCGCAATTCAAGAAGGAGGCCGACGGTTCGAAATGGGATCCCACGCCATGCACCGCAAAATGAGCCGTTCACCCGCTCCGGTTGTCGCAACCGTTTGCGCGTGCCTGTTGTTGTGCGCACCCGTTTTCGCGCAGGTGGAACTGACGGGCTCCTGGACGCCGCGAAACCACGAGTTCCTGACCGGCGACGGGCTGCCGGTTGACTTCACGGGAATCCCCCTGAGCGAGGAAGGCAGAATTCGAGCGTTGAGCTATTCCGAGTCGCAATTCGAGATGCCGGAACATCAATGCCAAGGTTGGCCTGCGTTCTATTTGGTCCAAGGACCATTCGGCCTGAAAATCTGGAGCGAAACAGATCCGCTGAAAGGCAACGTGATTTCCTACACGATCGGAGCGTGGGAGGACCGCGCGCCCATGACGATCTGGATGGACGGGCGCCCGCACCCGTCCGAATATGCCTTGCACACGCGCTCCGGCTTCACCACGGGGACTTGGGAGGGCAATACACTGGTCACGTACACTACGCATATGAAGGCCGGTTTTTTGCGAAAAACGGGCGCGCCCTCGAGCGATGAAGCCACTGTGACCATGCGCTTTTACCGTCACGGCGACATCCTGACGATACTCGAGTTCATCCAGGATCCGATTTATCTTGCGGAACCCTGGATCCTATCGAGGAGCTTCCAACTGAGCGCGACGCCTCAGCCGCCCATCGGGCCGCCGTGCATCACCGCGTATGAAGGCAGCGTGGGGTCTACGGCTCCGCATTACCTGCCCGAAAAGAATCCATTCGTCAATGAGATGACCAAAAAGTATGGGGTTCCCCGCGACGCGGCCGTCGGAATGCCCGAAACGCTTTATCCGGAGTATCGCAAGAAAATGGTGCAAGCTGCTGCCGGTAAGTAGCGCGCTACATCCCTAATGGGAAGCCGGCAGAACTGCTCCAGCGGAAAACCGGGATCGCCCCCGCGGCCCGGGATCTCCTACTGCTTCGGCGCGCTGGGCGCAGCTCCCGGATCTCCAGCCGCATTGCCGACAAATAGCTTCCTGCCGTCGGTGAACGTAATCACGCTGCCGTTCGCGCGGTGCGATTGATCCTTCGCCTGGAAGCCTTCGATCAGAATCTCGGTTCCAGCCGGCAGCGAATTCTTGTTCCACCCGCGGCGAAGGAGCGAATTCGGCGCGGCGGCTTCGATCATCCAGCTCGTCACTGTGCCGTCCTCGTCCTTGACGTCGATATGGATCCAGGCGTGCGGATTGATCCACTCCATTTTCGTCACCGTGCCTTTCAACTTGACCGGCTTGTCGGCATCGAACTCCGCCGCGAATGCATGATGGGCCCGTGCGGGCGCGGCGGCAAGCAGTGCTAGACCAGCGGTAGCCAGAACCAATAATGCTTTCTTCATATCCATCTCCTCGCTCACTGACCTTTCTCCGCGGCTTTGGCGGCAGCCGCTTTCTCCTTGGCGCGCGCGCCGCTCAACGAATCGAACATCGCATAGTTTCCTTCGTGGCAGGCATACTCAAAGTTCTGATAGCCGTCTTCCTGTGTCAGCGGGAACGCGATTTTGAACGGCTGCACGTAAGTCTTCGGATCATCCACCGTCACTTCATATTTCATTTCGTCCGGGCTGATGCGCGTAAACCGCTCGGTCAGCTTTAACGCTTCCGACGTCGGCGTTCCGCCGCCATTCAGGCCGATGCCCGTACGCCCACCGAGAAAATTGGTGGTTTCCACCACCAAGGTGTTCCCCTCCCAGTGGCCGCGCGCATCGCCCATGTAAGAACGAACCTCTGAACTTTCATGCGGACGTCCGTCCAGGGGAATCACGCGGGCTTCATGCACCATCTCCTCCAGGATGGTCACATAGCCCGGCCCTTGAATGATCTGCTGGCCGTTGCCGTAAATCACCGGCAGGATGGAACCGGTCACTCCGCGGGTGATGCAGCGAATGTACCAGCTAAAATCCTCCCACGAATCGGCTTTTGGATTATTGTTGCCCGCGCCCTCGGGGACGGGACGCGTCTTTGCTTCCGGCAGCAGATCGGGCATGCGGCCGTTGGGCGGGTCGACGACCAGCGACGTCTGGGTGCAAGGACGCCGCGCGCGTTCGCCCCAGTTGCCCGGCGGGCCAGTGCCCACGCGTTGATTTGCATCGACCGTTTGTTTCAGATCGCCCTCATGCTGCTGCTCGAGGCGCTTCATACGCTCCGCCAGCTCCTGATCGGTGAGAGACGCGCGGTCGCCGAAAGTGGCGGGACGGTTCATCGGCGTGCCGATGCAGTCGTCGCTGGTCCAGGTGCCTTGGATATCCGGATCGCCCCAGGGCGTTTCGGGCTGCACCCAGTTCTTCGGTGCGGTGGGAAGTGCATGCGGCGCTGACTGTGCGAGCGCGGACGCGGCCCCGAGCAGCGCTATACCGGCGGGCATGAGCATCACGGCAATGCGAAACAATCTCATACGATCTCCTCCTTACTGTCCAGTAATCGCGCGCAACGCAACCGGGCGCGAGCTTCCACCGATTACATCGAGCGCGTCCCGGCGCTGTGCGCTCAAACCTACTTCTTCTTTCTCAAGTCTCCGTAGATTAACTCCTCGGCGAATTCCACGCACTTGAACTCATTGAGCTGCGCGTTCTTTTCCTTGCGCCTGTAAAACACCGTCGAAATCTTCCAGGGCCGGGTATATATGCTTTTATCCTCAATCGCGGCCTCGTAGTCAATGTGGTCGGCGTCGGACAGCGTGAAGCGTTCCACCACGTGAGTGTTTTCGGTTTGGAAGTCGCCCACGCGATCGTACCAACTGCTCCCGTTGAGGCTGCTGACATCGATGACCAGCGTGTCGCCTTCCCAATGGCCGTTGGAGGTGCCCATCCAAGTGTCGACCTGCCCTTCGCGGAACTGGCCCATGTTGACGGCGCGATTCGACGTCGCATATTCGTAAGCGAATGCGATGTCTTTGTTGCCCTGCACGATCTGGAATGGGAACGGCAGGTAATTCGCGCGTGGAATGCCAGGCATGTAGCACTTGACCTCGGGATCGAGCTTCATGCGATTGGCAAGATTTTCCTTCGCTTTCTCCGCTGCTTCGGGCGTGTACGGAATGACGTCGCCTTCGACGATTCCCGCCCCGGCCGGCTCCGCGCCTTCCGCGCCAAGCTGGAAGAACGGACCAGCGTGGGCGTAGTGCGGCTTGATGTCCCAGTCGGCCGTGCCGAGCGCCTGCCAAAGGCCGGTGAAATTGGGCTTGCCATCCCGCATACGGGGAATTTGGGCGGTTGTCCGCGTCGCTGTTCTGCTGGAAGTTTGGCTGAAACCAGCCGCCGCGGTCAAGAGGAAAACGGCCGTCGCGAGCAGCGCCATCGCGTTCCGCCGAAGAAAAGACATACGTGAGGTCTCCTGGGGGGAGATTCTATACCAGATTGCTGGCAAAGTGGTGCGAGCGGGGGAGCATCTCGAGCGAGGATTGAGCCGCAGTGTGGTCCGAGCCAGCCATAGTAAGGTTAGTGGCCGGTCATGTGTTGCACATCTCGTTCATTTTCCTGGCACACGAACTCTATTAATTCGGTGTCGAGCATAATGCGATGTATCACTTTGACAGTCCAGGGCTTGGTATAGGCTTTCGGATCATCGACGGTGATCTCGATTTCCATGGTCCCGTAATTGATCCGGCGAAACCTCTCCGTCATTCTTCCCGATTCCGTGAGCGGGCTGCCCTCGACATCCAGCCAGACATCATCCCGGAATCCTTTGGTCTCTACCACCAGCGTGTCTCCGTCCCACTTGCCGATCGAGTAGCCGAACCACCAGGGTTCCGCGTCATTGCCGGGCAATGACCGCCCATCAGTGAAGATCTGCCGGATGCCGGCGTTCGCTTCATACAAAATGACGATCAATCCAGGCGTCTGGATGATTTTCCTCGGTTCCGGATGCGTGTGCAATTGCATTAAACCGATGGGCAAACAATGGGCGTCGGGATTATCCTGGTTGTTCCGCGCAACCCGTTGGCGCCGGAGCTCCGCGGCCCATGGTTGGAACGGCAGACCGTCCTTGAGCGTCGACCCGATATCAAAAAACTGAATCAGCCCCGGAACCCGCAAGCCGATGCCGAAAGATCTCGCCTGCGCGGGAGTTGGTGGGCCGGGCCGCGCATCGGGACTGTCGACGAATCTCCAGATCCCCGAGAAATTTGGCTTGCCGTCCGGAGTCCTGGGTGGAGGCGCCGTCAGGTCCGGCTTTCCAGCAGCGGTTCTTGGAACCCCCGGAGTGGGGTACGCCGGCCACTGAGCCCATAGGCCCGAAGCTGCCGCAAACATTGTCGCCATGCCGAAAACCTTGCTGCGATTGAGCCCGTGCATCGAGTGCATCCACTCAAAATTACGCCAGAGAGCGCGGACCGTCAATGGCCTGAGGCGCGCGTGGCCTGAGGCGCGCGTTCAAAACCTTGGGGCGTCAGACTTGCTGCTGAGTCGAGGTGCGGACACTCGGTGCAATGATCCAGAAGACCAGGGGGTCGCTTGACGGCACGAGTGCGGTCGTCGGATGCCGTGGCAGCGCGCCGTTCAGAACATCCAGCGCTACCTCGACACTGGGCTTCCACACACAGTGCCTGATACGCATGCCCCGGTCTCGTGCCAGCAGATCCAAGCAAAACAGTGAGGCCGGTGTTGTGTAACCCGCGAACAGGATCGGACCCCGTCTCCAGCGCAGGTCGAGGTCGTCGAAGAAGAGACGCGTGATGTCCCCACGAATTGCAGCCGTCGATATGCCGCGTTCGGCGGCGCCAGCTCCAAAGGCACAAGCAGGCTCGAATCGCTCGTCGAAAACTGCCTTGTAGTAGGGAACAACGGGTGCCTGGCCCAACAGAGGGCGAATCACGGCGCCCGCGGCGCAGGCGCCCAAACCGACTTCCAGAAATCTGCGGCGGCTAGCCATATTCGAAACGCTTTCCGATTATAGCCTTGTGCAGTGGCTTGCTTCCTCGCGGTGTATACTGGCCGATTCAGGAGCATTCATGCCGCTTCCTCCAGGCGTCAGCGCCAGCGACTTCCAAACCGCCCTTCGCCAGTTCGAAGGCGTGGTCGGTAAGGAATGGGTTTTTTCGTCCGACGAAGACGTCGAACTATATCGCGATTCGTATTCGCCGTTCTGGCACGAACCGGAAGATCCGGTGCCTTCGGCTGCGGTTGCCCCCGACGGCGTCGAACAGATCCAGCAGATCGTTCGGATTGCCAATAAATATAAGGTTCCTTTGTGGACGGTTTCCACCGGCAAGAATCTGGCGTACGGTGGTTCCGCGCCGCGGCTTTCGGGCTCCGTAGTTCTCGATTTGAAGCGGATGAACCGCGTTCTGGAAGTAAACGACCGAAATCACTACGCGCTCGTCGAACCGGGCGTGAGTTACTTCGATCTCTACCGGTACATCCAGGAAAAAGGTCTGAACGTGTTCATCGATGCGCCCGATCCCGGCTGGGGAAGCCCGGTGGGGAACACGCTGGATCGCGGCGGCGGGCATACTCCGCTGCGCGATCACTTTTCGACGCTGTGCGGCATGGAGGTGGTGCTGGCCAATGGCGACGTGGTGCGCACGGGAATGGGTGCGCTTCCCAATTCGCGCACCTGGCAGCAATACAAGTATGGCTTCGGACCGTACGTGGATGGGATCTTCACGCAGTCCAACTTTGGAATCGTCACCAAAATGGGCGTGTGGCTTTACCCCATGCCGGAAATGCGCTTCACCGGCGTCGTCAGCGTGCCGAAACATGACGATCTGATTCCCATGGTGGACACGCTCGCGTACCTGATGAATTCGAACATCGTTCTAGGCACGACGAGCGTCGCCAGTTCGCTAAGAGCGCGTGCCCGCGATTCGGAGCTGATCGCGCTGCGCTCCAAACCGGGCGGAGCCAGCATAGCGGAGCTGGAAGATTATCTGCGGGGGAAGAATCTTCCCTACTGGAGCATCGAGTTGCCATTTTACGGGCCCACCGAAGTAGTGCCGGCGCAGTGGGCGTTTGCCAAGAGGAAGTTTTCCGCGATCCCCGGCGTGCAATTTCGCGATGGCGCATCGAACAAGCTGCCGCCGAGTCCCGAAGACCTGGCAAAAGTGGCCAACCCGGTGCCGCTCGGCGTGCCCAGTCTGGCTATCTTTTCCGCGCTCTTGCCGAGTAGCTATGGCCATATCGATTTTTCGCCGATCACGCCGATGACCGGCGAAGCGGTGTTCGAAATGATGGACGTGTTCGACAAGGTCATGAACGAAATGGGCATCGACAACGTGCCTTCGGTGATCGCCGGCACCTACTATCCCCGCTCCTTCTTCTTCCTGTTCACGTTCCGCATCGAACACGACGTGGAAAAGAACCGCAAGATGCGTGCGGCCTTTAAGCGCCTGGTGGAGGTGGGGGGTGAGCACGGCTGGGGCGAATATCGCACGCATTTGGCGTTTATGGACGACGTGGCCAATACCTATTCGTTCAATCATCATGCGCTGCTGCGGCTGCACGAAACGCTCAAAGATGCCCTCGATCCCAATGGCATTCTGGCGCCCGGCAAGAGCGGCATCTGGCCGAAGCACATGCGGAAGGCGCGCGCATGAAGAGCGTACGGCTCGTGGTGGTTCTGCTGGCGCCGATCACCCTTCCCGCATTTGCGCAAAATCAGCCTCCAGCGGACCGCGGCCGGGAGGTCTACCAGAAGTGGTGCACGCCTTGTCATGGAACGGGGCTGGGAAAGCCGGGAACGAGCGCCATCGCCGCACACGGCGTGAAGCCCGCGGTCCTGGAAGAACGCACCGATCTGACCGCCGAAACAATCGAAACGGCCGTGCGCCATGGGACGAACTTCATGCCCCGCTTCCGCAAGACGGAAATTTCGAACGCGGATCTCGCGGCGATTGTCGCCTACCTGGTCCACAAGTAACTCACACCGGCCCCAAAGAAGCTCGATTGAGCCTCCAGAGGTACACTCAACAAGGAGGTGAACCCGTGGAGATTCGATTTCCGGACATAGAACTGTATAAAGGCTGGGGCCATCCTTATCGTGTCGAGGCCACCGTTCAAGGATTGGAGCTGGTGGAAGGTCACTTGCCCGCGGAAATCGAAGGGACGTTGCTCCGTTGCGGTCCCGATCGCCAGTACCCGCCGCGTGACGGTGGCGACGTCTTCATCGATGGCGAAGGTATGGTGCATACGTTTCGCTTCTCGGGCGGACAGGTCGACTACATGAGCCGCTGGGTGCGCACGGAGCGCTTCCTGCTCCAGGAAAAGGCCCGGCGCTCGCTGTTTGGGCGTTATCGCAACCGCTTCACGAATGACTCCGCCGCCGGGGGCGCTCGCATGGGAACTGCCAACACCAACCTGGTGTTCCATGCGGGCAAGCTGCTCGCCCTCAAGGAAGACGATTTGCCGTACGAGCTTGACCCGGATACGCTGGAAACCCGCGGTCATTTCGATTTCAGCGGAGCGATCAGCAGCGTGAGCTTAAGCGCCCATCCCAAGCTCGACTTGGTTCACGATGAGATGCTGACGTTCTCCTATCAGGCTAAGGGCGATGGCACGAAAGACATCGTGTTTTACGCTCTTAATCGCGACGGCCGCGTGGTGGACGAGATCTGGTTCGAGATGCCTTGGCCCGGCATGGTGCACGATTTCGCCGTGACGCCGAACTACGCAGTTTTCCCGTTCTTTCCGTTCATCACCGACATGGAAGTGGTGAAGCGCGGCGGGCCCTTCTACCAGTGGCATCCGGAGCAAGAAACCCAGGTGGCGATTGTTCCGCGACACGGCACCGCAAAGGATGTCCGCTGGTTCCGCGGTCCCACGATGAGCGCCGGCCACATGATGAATGCGTACGAGGATGGGTCGAAGCTTCACCTAGATGTCTGTTTGTATGACGGCCCGTGTTTCGACTTCTTTCCCACTCCGTCAGGCCAATCTTTCCCGATTCCGCCGCCGATCCTGACGCAGTTCACTTTTGACCTGGCGAACGGCAATGATGGATACGCCCTACGCCCTCTGGCGCGCATCCCCGGAGAACTGCCTCGCACGGACGACCGTTACCAGGGACACGGCTACCAACATGGATACATGGTGGCTGGGCGCGGGCCAGACGGCAGTTCGTCCATCGGCCACGTGGATCACAACACGGGAAAGATGGAGTGCTGGAATCCCGGCCCAGCGAGCGCGGTGCAGGAATCGCAGTTCGTTCCGCGCCGTCCGGATTCCAAAGAAGGCGACGGCTATTTACTGACAGTGGTCAACCGGCTGGCGGAGAACCACAGTGACCTCGCTGTGCTGGATGCGCGCAACGTGAGCGCGGGACCGGTTGCACTATTCCGCCTGCCGGTGCGGGTGCGCATGGCGTTCCATGGGACATGGGTTCCGGCCGAGACATTCCGCACGCGCAGCTACGGTATGGCAATTTCCCAATGAGCGCCCCGGCTGCTAACGATTTCACTGGCG
This sequence comes from Bryobacteraceae bacterium, assembly GCA_030039005.1. The sequence continues at coordinate 14,280 of JASHQT010000102.1, read as the reverse complement.
ATTTGTTCGCACAGCTCGGGAGCCTCGGATACGATTTGACGCTTGCCCAAATCGAAGCGACCCGCGCACTCCTGGCGCCGCTCGCACCGCGCGCCGGTCCCGATGTCGAAGTGCAGCGGGATGTAGCGTACGGGCCCGACCCGCGGCACCGGCTGGACGTTTTTGTGCCCGCCTCCGGCGTTGCACGCGCCCCCGTCATCCTGTTTGTTCACGGCGGTGGATTCGTAGCAGGAGACAAGGGCGCTCCGGACGCGCCGTTTTACAACAACGTGGGATTCTGGGCGGCCCGGTCGGGCTGTATCGGCGCCACGATGACCTATCGCCTGGCCCCCGTCGCGCCTTGGCCGGCCGGCAGTGAAGATGTTGCCGCGGCCGTCCGATTTCTTCGTTCCGGTGTCGAGCGATGGGGCGGCGACCCCAATGGCATTTTCCTGATAGGGCAGTCCGCGGGCGCAGTGCACGTCGCGGGATACGTCGCGATGTCGCGGTTGCACGCGGCCCCGAACGGCGGAATCGCAGGAGCCATCCTGGTTTCGGGCCTCTACGATGTCACTCGCGCCGATCGCAACCCGTTTCAGAGCGCCTATTTCGGCGAAAACGCATCGCGCTGGCCCGAGCAGTCAACTTTGAACAGGCTGGCGGAGACCTCCATTCCCTGCTTTTATACCGTCTCCGAATTCGACCCTCCCGATTTCCAACGCCAGGCCGCTTGGCTGGTGGAAGCGCATACGGCCCGCCACGGACGGTGGCCTCGCTTGGCGCAGTTAGCCGGCCATAATCATCTGTCGAGCGTGCTGCAAATCGGCAGTTCTCTCGACACGCTCGGCCCCGAGTTGCTGCGGTTCATTCACACAGTTCGCGATGAGTCCGTCGCCAAAGATCGCTACTCCTTGGTATAGCTGAACTTGTTGGGCCCGCGGCCACGGCCTTCACGGCCGCCTTGTGCGCCACCCGGAGCAGGAGTGCTCGACATTTCATCGGTGTAGTGGTGGCCGTCTTCCGAGAGCGTCCAGACATCATGCCATTTCGTGCCGTTGGCCTGGGTGGTGTCCACGGTGAGGACGTTCCCTTCCATTCTTCCAGTGGCCGTGGCACCGGCCCAAAAGCCTTTGTCCATCGTCGCGGTGCTGCCGTCGGTGGGGTACTTGCGAATCATGGTCATTTCCGGCCTGCCGTTGCTGGCGGGTATGTGCTCGGTCATCACGATCACTTTGCCATCGAGCGCCAGATCGCGCGTCATGGTGGGGGTGCCGGGATCACTCTTCCATGTGCCCACGAAGCCTTCCGGGCCCGCGGCCAACAGGATCCCCGCGGTCGCCAGCAACAGGGCCGGATAAATTACTTTGTTCATAGAGCCTCCTTCGGGTTGGCTGTGGCGCACAGCTAGCTGCGTCGTAACGCTCGCGCATCCAAGCCGCATGTATACCACAGTGTACTTCTTGAAATGGCGATTTTATCCGCTTAGCGTGACCAATCGTGGCGCGGTGCTGATATACTATCTGCGCTTACCATGCGGCCGAAAATTTTCGCGATCGTCGCCTTCTCCGGAATTCTTCTCCCGTGGCACGCTCCGGCCGCATCGCCCGGTATTCCAAAGTTCGAACCAGACCCGTACTGGCCGAAGCCTTTACCCAACAACTGGGTTCTAGGCCAGGTATCCGGGGTGGCTGTCGATAGCCATGACCATGTCTGGGTGATTCACCGGCCACGCACAACCGATGCGTACGACAATTACCTCCGGGATGGCAAGGCGGATTGCTGCACGCCGGCCCCCGCGGTTCTGGAGTTCGACCAGGCAGGCAATGTGATGCAAGCCTGGGGCGGTCCCGGCCAAGGTTACGATTGGCCGGATACAGAGCACGGGATCTTTGTCGATCAGAAGGACAACGTGTGGGTGACCGGCAATGGGGCCAAAGATACGAACATTCTGAAATTCTCCAGCTCCGGAAAATTCCTGTTGCAGATCGGAAAGCACGGGACCACCGGAGGGAGCAATGACACCGCGAACGTGAATCAGGCTGCGGCCGTCGCCGTTTGGGCGCCTTCCAATGAGGTGTTTGTCGCCGACGGGTACGGGAATCGTCGCGTGATTGTGTTCGATGCGGATACTGGCGCGTATAAGCGGCATTGGGGCGCGTATGGCAATCGGCCAGACGATGGCGCCCCGCTCACACGGATCTATGAGGGCCCGGGTCCGGCGCAATTTCATACTGTTCATGGCATAGCGATTTCGAACGACGGCATCGTCTACGTGGGTGACCGCGTGAACAACCGCATTCAATCCTTCCGCATTGACGGAACGTTCCTCAAAGAGGTTTTCATCGAGCGCCAGACAAGCGCGCCGTTCGGCACCGGATTCGGGGCAGCCTTCTCACGCGACAAAGACCAGCGTTTCTTCTACGTCCCGGACGGCAGCAACAAGAAAGTACAGATTGTGGACCGCAAGAAGATGGAAGTGGTGGGTTTTTTTGGCGGGCATGGCGGTCACGGCGTTGGGGAATTTTCGCATATTCACAGCATCGCGACCGACTCGAAGGGCAACATCTACCTGGGCGAAGTCGACACCGGACGGAGAGTGTACCGGTGGACTTACAAAGGAATGACGGCGCAATAACTGCCCGGGAGTTCCTTGGGCGCCCGCTCGTCAAGGGACGTTCCCGGTGCCGAGCTAGACGCGCCAAACCTCTCGACGGAGGCTGAAGACGATCGTTCCGGCCAGGCCCACGATGGAGGCCGAAAGCAGCAGGACATTGGCGATACCGTAGAAGGAAATCGCGACACTGATCGGGAAGTCGCCGAGCGGGCGCATCCCCATGTTGAGCAGTGTGTTCAGGCTCATAATTCGACCGCGCATTTTGGCTTCCACGCTCGCCTGCATCAGGGACACGACGAGGATCGTGAAAACGCTTTGTGCGGCTGCCGCCAGCAATAACGTCACGAACGACGGCACGAAGCTGCGCGTGAACGCGAAGGCCGCGAGAGCGGCGACCCAAATCGCATTCGACGAAACTAGCAGACGCCCTTTCGAGCGGGAATCACCCAGCGAGGCGACAAAGAGCGAGCCGATCACCGTTCCGATGCCGGATGCCGCGAACAGGAAGCCCATCCGGTTCGCGCCACCACCCAAGATGTTCGTTACGAATATGGGAACCAGGAGTGCCTGCGAGGGCGCGACGAACAGAAGTACGGCATAAACGAGCACGGCAGCCCAAACCGCCCGCTGCCTCTTGACCACCGCAAGCATTTCCAGAACCGCCGGCCAAGTGCGGGAATGGCTCGTTGATCCGGGCGGCGAAGCGGTCGAAGCCGGGGGCAACAAAAACAGAGCCCCAATGACGGCCAGGTAGCTACATCCGTTGAGAGCGAAGTCGGTCGCTAATCCTGAGATCGTGGCGATCGCGCCGCCCAGCGGCGGTCCCGCTATGAAAGCGGTATTAAATGCGAGCGTCTGCAGCGAAATTGCATTCGTCAGATCTTGCGGAGGCGCGAGCAGCGGCAGCAGAGCGGCGCGTGCCGGTTGATCGAAACTGAGGAGGCTGCCCGATGTGAACGCCAGCGCCACCACCATCCACAACCTGACAGCCCCTGACGCGGTCAAGGCGGCGAGCGTGAACGCCGAAAGCATCAATAGCGTCTGCGTTCGAAACAGCAGCTTTCTCTTGTCGTGGCGATCCGCGAACGTGCCGCCCATGGGAGCAAACAGAAAGAACGCGGAAGCTTGAGCGAGCGATACAGTTCCCAGAGCGATCGCCGAGTTGCCCGTTATCCGCAAGACCAGCAGACTTTGAGCGACGATCTGCATCCAAGTCCCGAGAGCGGATGCGAAAATGCCGATCCAGAGCGTGCGGTACTGCGGATGGCGGAGGGCCTGGAAGGTCCCCCAGGTGACGGTCCAGACGGGCTCTCTACGGGGGCCATTGCGTCGCACGTGCATTTATGATAACCTTCCAGGCGAATCTAGCTGTATCCTTAAGGAGCGTACAGATGACTTGGCAGACACCGAAGGTTGAAGAGATTTCCTGCAGCTGTGAGATTAACTCCTACAGCAACGGCGATTTCTAAACATCAAGGCTTAAATGCGGGTGAAGGTTCTCGGCGCGGCCGCGGGCGGCGCATTTCCTCAGTGGAATTGTGCTTGCCCGCAGTGCACACGGCTGCGGTTGGGAACCTTCGCCGGCCATCCGCGCACCCAAGCTCAAATTGCGATTAGCGAAGAAGGCGGGCGCTGGATTCTGCTGAACGCTTCCCCCGATCTGAGAGTCCAGATTGAGGCAACACCGCAGCTGTGGCCATCGGGTGAATCTCTCGACTCGCCGATTCAGGCCGCTGTAATCACGTCGGTCGAGGCAGACACAGTAGTAGGTTTGTTGTCCCTGCGCGAGTTTCAACCCCTCGAGATTTACGCCACAGCCTCCGCGTCGCAGATTCTGCGTGAAGACAATAGCTTGTTTGCGCTGCTGAATCGCGTCCCCCGGCAGGTCGTGTGGAAGGAGATCCGGCCGGGCGCCGATTTTTCCATTGGAGGGTTGAAATTTCAACCATTTTCGCTGCCCGGCGATTTTCCTGCCTTTGTGAAACCGGAACGCCGATCGCAGCTGGACGCCCGCGAAGCCGTCCTCGGTTTGATCGTCGAGACACCTGCGGGTGCGAGAATGGCGTACTTACCCGGCGTGGCGAGAATCGAAGACTGCTGGCGTGATCGGCTGGACGAATGCGATGTCCTGTTTTTCGACGGAACATTTTGGACCGAGGATGAACTTTGTCGCGTCCGCGGCGGCGGCAAACTGGCGTCTCAGATGGGCCACTTGCCCTTATCGGGAGCGTCCGGTTCGATCGAGGCGCTACGTGAACTGGCGCGCCCTCGCAAAATCTTCTTTCACATCAACAACACCAACCCGATCCTCGACGAGTCGAGCGAAGCTTTCGGCCAAGTTCGTGACGCGGGCTGGGAAGTGGCTCATGACGGCATGGAGATCGAAATATGATCTCAACGCAAGAGGCCGTACTGAGCCCTGGGGCGTTGGAAGAGAAGCTGCGCGCCGTCGGCGAGGAGCGCTATCATCACCTGCACCCGTTTCACCGCCTGATGCACGAAGGGAAGCTAACGCGGGGCCAACTTCAGGCTTGGGCATTCAATCGGTATTACTATCAAAAAACCATTCCGATCAAAGATGCATTGATCCTCGCGCGCAGCGATTCGCCCGAGTTCCGCCGCGCCTGGCGCAAGCGCATCGTCGATCACGATGGCGAACCTGGCACACCGGGCGGGATCGAAAAATGGATTAAGCTGGCGGAAGCCACCGGGCTCTCTCGCGATCTGGTGGTTTCAGAAGTGGGCGTCCTCCCGGCGGTGCGTTACGCCGTGGACGCGTATTCGGCCTTGGTCAGCAAACACTCCTTTATCGAATCCGTGGCATCTTCGCTGACGGAGATGTTTTCCAAGAACCTGATCTCTTTGCGCATGGATCGGATGCTGGCGCACTATCCCTACCTCGCGTCGAGCTTAGGCTATTTTGAATCCCGCCTTTCACAGGCGCCCGAAGATGCGAACTTCGCCCTGAATTGGGTAAAGGAAAATACCCACACGCGCGCGGAACAGGAACTCGCGATCGGTGCGTTGCGGGCAAAGTGCGACATCCTTTGGGCCCAATTGGACGCGCTGTATTTCGCTTACGTGGAACCCGGCTGGCCGCCGCCAGGGGCGTTCCGTCCCGAGGTCGCATGAACGAACCGGCGCTAACCAGTATTCCGCGTCTTGCGCGTGGATGCCGGATGAGTCAGGCAGCGGATCTCGGTCCCGTGCTGTTATTGCCGGAAACCATGCTTCGGCTGACCGGTCCCGGCCCGCGCATCGTGGAACTCTGCGATGGTACAAGAACGCTAGCGGACCTCGTCTCAACATTGCAGTCCGAGTTCCAGCAGACCGATCCTGAAATCATTCGTAGAGAAGTGGTTGCGTTTCTCCTGTCGCTGCAGGACCGGCGGGCACTCGACCTCACGTAAAGAAATCGCATGACGTTTGTTCCCCGCGCTCTCATCGCCGAAGTCACTCATCGTTGCCCGTTGCGATGCGTGTATTGTTCGAATCCGGTGGAGATGCGTTCGCGCTCCGAGGAACTAAGCACCGCGGACTGGCAACGCGTGTTCGGTGAGGCCGCGGCTCTGGGGGTACTGCAGTTGCACTTGACCGGCGGCGAGCCGCTGGCGCGAGCCGATACGGAGCAGTTGGTGAAATCCGGGCGCGATGCCGGACTGTACGTGAATTTGATCACTTCCGGCATCGGACTTACCGAGGCGCGTCTGGACGCACTGCTGGCGGCCGGTCTGGATCATGTTCAGCTCAGTTTTCAGGATTCCGAACAAGGGCCAGCCGATGAGATCGCCGGCACGCGCGCGCATTTCGCCAAACTGGAACTGGCGCGGCGCATGCGCAAGCATCGAGTGGCCTTCACCATGAACATCGTGGTGCACCGCGGGAATCTCGCTCGCTTGCCCCAGATGATCGCGTTGGCCGAGGAGTTGCAGGTTGACAGACTCGAAGTGGCCAACGTTCAATACTATGGCTGGGCCTTCGAGAACCGCGGCCGGTTGTTGCCCACGCGGGAACAGGTACACGAAACTATTTCGATTGTGGACGCCGCACGAGAACGATTAAGAGGCCGCATGCGCATCGACTGCGTGCTGCCGGACTATTATGCGCGGTACCCCAAGGCTTGCATGGGCGGCTGGGGGCAAGGGCTCCTATTGGTGGACCCTGCCGGAGTGGTGTTGCCGTGCCACGCGGCACGTGTCATTCCGGGTTTGAGTTTCGAGGATGTACGATCGAAGCCGCTCGGTTGGATTTGGGAACAGTCGGAAGCATTCCAGCGTTTTCGGGGCGAAGAATGGATGCAGGAGCCGTGCCGCTCCTGCGAGCGCAGGACGCGCGATTTCGGTGGTTGCCGCTGCCAAGCGTTCCTATACACGGGTGACGCCAATGCCACCGATCCCGTATGTTCGCTGGCCCCCCAGCGCGGTTTGATTGACGCCGTCATTGCGGCCGATACCAGGATTGGAGCGGTGGAAGAGGCGCACTGGGTGTATCGAATCAATCCAGCAAACGCGCGAAGTTGACTTCTCACCCGTGAACACGCATTGCAGCTGGGCACTTCCGATAGAATGCTTGTCATCGGAAGCTACCCTGGCGCCCTTCTTGGCCTCCAGCAGTCGTCGCTCCCTTCGAGCTACCGCTGATTAAGTATTTTCGGTACAGCTTGCTTCGTTTTACTCGTTCACTGCAATCATGGGCGCATTGCTGGATTCACCCTCGATAACCACGACGAGCGGGTAGTTTCCGGGCGCAAGCGATGGGACGGTGAAGTTCGCCTGGTATAAACCGACGAATCCCGGGGTAAGTCCAAGGTACTCGACCTGCGCAGCAACACCGCCCAACGTGACCGAATACGTGCCCGTTACACCAGAGAGCCCTGCCGGTGACGCTGCGCCAGTGATCCACGGGCCGGCTGCGTTGACCGCACCTCCTCCAGTGAGGTACGCCACGAGAACATCTCCTGGATGTGCTGGCACGGTCGGAGAGTTAACCGCGCCATTCGGATTCTGGGCGACAGCGAGATTATCGTTGTAGGTGAAAATGCCGGGAGCGGCCGAGGCGAGGTTCACGGTCACTATGTTGCTTTGCTGGGCCGCGTTGGTGACGGCAACGGTGACAGCCTGGCCCGTCGGTAGACCAATGGGCATTTGGGCATTAATTTGTGTGCCGGACACGTACACCAGCGGCGTCTGTACTCCATTTACCAGCACCTGCGTCTCGTCCAGATTACTGGGTAGCGGAGTGGACGAAGCGCTCGCCGCCTGCGCAGACAGTCCCGTACCGAAAATGGTGAACAAGGAACCTGGGGCGATCGATGGTTCGAAACTGGCGGCGTTGACAACCCCATCTTGCCGGATGGCCGGACCGGATCCATTCGCCGTGTTGATGTTTGTGGAATCCGACGCAGTCGCGGCTCCGGAGGTACCACCGGAGACACTCGCCTGATTGACCAGGGGAGAAGTAGCCGAGGCGTCGACGTTCACCGTCACCGTGATGGGCGGATAACTCGATCCAGCACCCAGGACGTCGCTGCGGCTACAAGTATTGCCGGTACAGGACCATCCCGCGCCGGCCATCGAAACGAGTGTCAGGCCTTGCGGAACCGTATCGGTCACGTAAACGGTCCCGCTGGTGGATCCCGTTCCAGCGGTGTTCGAGACGATGACGGTGTAGTTTGCGCCCTGCTGTCCCTGTATAAAGCTGCCGTTATGGGTCAAGGCAATGGTCAGGACCGGCGGGTTCGCAGGCTGGGTTAAGACAATAGTGCCTATGAAACACTGCGAGGCCGAGTTCTGCGGCGTGGGAGGCGTCATGATGTAGGTGTTATCGGCGCCTTGCGAGTTGGAGCACCAACCGGCAGTATCGGCGGACTGGAATGTAAGTGTGGTGTTCAAAAAGGTAACGGGCGTCGAGATCTTCTCCCCGTACCATGCTTCCATCGCAAAATAAGCCCAGTTTTGGCCTTGGCCCTGGAGGTTCATGGTGAAGCTGACACTCTGATGCGAAGCGGAGTCGGTAACGGTCTCGGTCCAGACTTCGGTAGTCGAATCCAGCGAGATATTGACGAGAAGCTGGTCGCCGGGGCTTACAAGCATTGAACTACCGGAGAAGCACCCCGTGAAACCCGGATCGCTGCCGAAGGTGTTCACATATTGACCCGAGATCCACCAGGATGTAAACGGCGCTGGCTGCGAGGTTGGAGCACACGATGGTCCCCAGGACAGCACCGGCTGCAGAACGCCGTTATTAATAGGTAGGAAATTGCTGCTATTGGTTGCCGGGTCAAGGCCTGGCCATAAGAAGAGCGATGCGTCGGTGTTATTCGGAACGGGAGGGTAAGGCGGGACGGTCAGTGTGGTCTGGAGCCCGACGATTTGATTGGGCGGCGCGATGTAGAACGAAGCTTGGTAGCCCAGTTCATTTGGGGGCTCGGCGATGCTGGGAGTCGGGCCATAGACGGTCAGCTCGACAGACTGAGTGTTCACGCCCGTAGAGCCGGTACAGCTCAAAGTGTAGATGTAATAGCCCGGCGACGAAGCGGTGACGGTTTCGGTACCGCTGGAGGCTTGCGATCCGTTCCAGGCACCCGACGCGGTACAGGAACTTACGTTTTGTGACGACCATGTGAGCGTTGCGCCTTGTCCCACGGCAACGATGGGGTTGCTCAACGACAAGCTCAGCGGCGCCGGAGAACTGAGCCTGAGATCGAGAAGAACCCAGTAATCGCCAGTGACGGTATAAGAAACGCTGGTGATCGCGTCAGTGGAGACAAAGCCGATGAACGCGGTGTTCCCGACGGTCGGTGGACTAGGGGCATTGAAGACGAATCCATTCGAAAGTTTGATCGAACCAGTCCCGCCCCCGAACAACTGGCCATAGTCCAGTGCCAGCGCGTAGGTAGGCGAAGGGAGAGTGATGTTCAGCGTACCAGTGACTGAGGAATTCGCGTCCACGATGAACGCGGCCGAGTAGTTGTGCGGGCTATAGTAATTGGCCGCCGTCACGTTCACTTTGGCGCCCGAGGTGGGTGTCGCGAAGTTGACTCCCGAAACCGTGAGGGGATTAAAGTCCTGGTAAGTGGTACCGGCCGGCAAAATGCCATTGAAGCCGATCAGAGTTGTGTTGGAAGTTGCGGCCGTGTAGGCGGCCAGGTTCATGAATGTGGTGGTTTGCGCCCAGGCGGAGTTGGCGAGAAGTAACCAAAACAGCACCTGTATCAGAATGCCGAAGCGTGGAATAGCGATCGTCTGGAAACGCGTCAAAGATTCCTCCTGTGCGGAACCTTCCCGCCGATAGTGCTGCCTCGCGCCCATGCGCCCCACCCCAAAAGGCACGCAGCTCTACACCCCGCTGCTGCCTCCTGAACGGGAATCAGGCGAAACAAGCCGATTCTCGAAATTATAAACCAACATCAGCGAATCTTTGAAAGGCCCGATAGCTTCGGCGGTGTGACTCCTCAGCCCGACTCGGTATCTGAACCTCTACTTGCCGGCGGATGGGGCGGTCGAAACACTCTCACAAAGACATCCCGTTAAAAACTATCGGCAGCGATCCGCCGCGCGTTGCAGCTTGGCGGCGCGCCTTATTCCTCGCGCAAGGCCTGCATGGGTTCCAGGCGCGCCGCGCGCCAGGCCGGGACGTAACTGGCGGCGAGCGCGACCGCGGCCAGCAGCGACATGGCGGCCAGGAAGGTGACCGGATCGGTCGGCTTCAGACCGAACAGCAAGGCACTCGCCGCACGGCCCGTCCAAAGCGCCAACGCGCCGCCGATAAGTAGTCCGGATGCCAGCAACGCTGCGGCCTCGCGCAAGACCAGACGTACAACGCGCGCCCGTCCGGCGCCTAGTGCGATGCGAATCCCGATCTCATTGCGGCGGCGTTCCACCAGATACGCGATCACGCCGTAGAGTCCGAGCGTCGCGAGCAACCCGCCCAGCAGTCCGAAGCCGCCGGCGAGCGAGGCCATCAGGCGGTCGCGCTGGAGTGACTCATCCAATTGCTGACGCAGAACGCTGAACTGGAGAACGATGGCGGGATTCACTTGACCGGCAGTCTGTTTGACTTCGCGGAACACGTCCGCCTGCGGGCCCGAGAACCGCAAAATGAAGGTGGTTCCGGCATTGGGCTCCGCGTCCTGATCCATGGGGAAGAAGCCGATGGGTCTGAAATCCTCCCGAATCTCGTAATACTTGGTGTTGCGCACCAACCCGACGATCTGATACTGGTCGTCGGGCTTGCCGGCGGAGCCCTCCTTGAAGAACGAGTGGCCGACAGGATTCGCGCCCCCAAAGAGTTTTTTTGCGAAGGCTTCATTCACGATCGCAACCTTAGGAGAGCCCAGCGTGTCGCGTGCGTCGAAATCGCGCCCGGCGAGCAGTGGAGTAGCCATGGTCCGGAAATAGCCCGGCCCGATGCGATCGAAATTCACGTCGGGATGCACGCCGTTACGGCCGCCTTCCGCGTAGACTCGTTCGTCCCAGCCTGCACCGCTCACGGGCGTGAACCAGACTTGTGCCGCCGATTCTACACCCGGAATCGCGCGGAAACGATCCAGGAGATCGTGAAAGACGAGCGGGAGCCGCTCTTTCGAGTAACGGTTTCCTGCGTACATGCTGACGGCAACGACGCCGTCGGGCCGGAAGCCGGTGTCCACATGGAGCAGCTTTTCGAGACTGCTTCCAAACAACAGCGCGCCCACCAAAAGCACCAGAGATAGCGAAACCTGCGCGACCACCAGAGCCCGGCGCAAGCTGAAACGCTCCCGCCCGGAGGTGAGGCCGCGGCCGCCGGAGCGCATGGCGGCGGTAGGCGGAACGCGCGTAGCCCGTAGCGCCGGCGCCAAACCGAACAGCAGACAGGTTCCTACCGCAGCGGCACCCGTGAAGCCCAATATGCGCGCGTCCAAGCCCAGGCCGACGAACACCGGATAGTCCGGCCGGCTGAGGAAGGCGACCAGCGCATGGCTGATCCCCAGCGCCAACAGAACGCCCAATAGCGCGCCAGCTGCGCTGAGCAGGAGGCTTTCGGCCATCAGTTGCCCTATCAGAGTTCCGCGCGCGGCGCCGATGGCTTGGCGAATCGCGATCTCGCGCTCGCGGACGCTGGCGCGTGCCAGCAGTAAATTGGCGAGATTAGCGCAAGCAATCAGCAGCACCAGGCCCGTAGCAGCCAACAGCAGCCATAAGGGTGTCTCATACTGCTCCCGCAATTGGGACACGCCGGTGCCGCCCACGCGGACTACCAATTTGTTTTGCAGGTAGCGCTTGGCGTCATCCGGCCGGTAGAGAGGAGGAAGTGTCGCCTGCATGATGCCCGGAGAGACGGCCTCTATTTGGGCGTTGGCGCGCTCCACGGTCCAGCCGGGCTTGAGACGGCCCATGGCCGAGAGCCACCAGGCGTGCCGTGTCTTGATCCTTCCTAAGCCCGACGGGTCGCTGATGAACAGGTCGTCCGCGCACAAAGGTAAAGCAACGTCGTAGCGAAACCCTGGCTCAACGCCAAAAAACCCTGCCGGCGTTACTCCGATAATGGGCACTGACTTGCTATTCAGCGTCAGGTTGCGGCCGAGAACGTGGGGGTCTCCCGCGAGCTCGCGCTGCCAGAAGGCATATCCAATCACGGCACCGGGCGAACAGCCGATGCGGTCATCTTCCGAGGTGAACGTGCGGCCGATCACGGGTTGCACTCCCAGCGCGCGAAAGAACGTGCCGCTGACGAATAGTCCCTGGGCGTTGCGCACTTCTCCACCGGGCGACAGATCGAATTGGGTAGCGCTCCAGGCCAGTACCGAACTGAAGGCCTGCTGCTGTTGCTGGATCTGCTCCCACTGCGGGTAGGTCAACCGGGAACTGCGGGTTGAATGCCAGCCGCTACGCATGGCACCGTCCGGGAAGTCGATGGAAGCCAACTGCTGCGGGTGGGCTACCGGCAGTGTGCGGAGACGCACTGCATCCACCAACTGAAACATGGCAGTGTTGGCGCCGATACCCAAGGCCAGTGAAAGGACTGCCACTAGGGCAAAACTGGGATTCAGACGAAGCTGGCGGAGCCCGTAGCGAAAGTCTTGGGCCGCCCGATCGCCCCAATGTAAAAAGTCCATAACTGTGCTCCTTCTCGATCGGTACGAAAATCCCTACGAACAACAGACGCTACAGGTTCGGAAAGGTTGGCTTGCGTGTATAGCTGCGAGACCCGGATTTGCAACAGACCTCGGCAAGAACATTCTCCAGCGTAGCCGATAGGATGCTTAGCGAGGTTGTGCGAAACCCGCTCTATTGGCTCCCTCAAGTCGGCCGATAAGATTCGCGAGTTCGCTATCGGGTAGTGTAATAACTAATGTCAGGTTTTAGCTGCTCAAACCGTCAAGTAGGTTAGGGCATGGTATGACGGAACTGGAATACGTAATCAGACATGGAGGGCTGGCTCCCAAACGACTGTTGAAAAAGATCACTAGACGCGGGTTCGGCGCTGCTGTTCTGGGTGGCCTGGCGAGTCGAGCGGCATGGCGTCTCGCGAATACTTCTTCCGTGGCCGCACAAGTACCACCTGGCGCCGATTTTACGATTGCCATTATTCCCGATCCTCAATACCTGGCTGATACGTGCCCCGACCATCTCGGTGGGTATTACGTTGCTCTGATGAAGTGGATCGTGGAGAACAAGAATATTGTTTTCACGGCCAGCGCGCCATCGTTCAGCGCGAACATCAAGGCTGTAGTGGGCGTCGGCGACTGCGTGAACGGCGCAACGGCTTTCCAGTTTACGAACGCACAGAACGCCTGGTCGATTCTTGACGCCAATGGCATTGCCTTCACTACGCCTCCTGGGAACCATGACTATATAGGCAACCCTACTTCCCGAAGCAAACTGGGAGCGCAATTCGCAACCGGCTATTTCTCGGCAAGCAACCGCTCCTCCGTTTACGGCTCCGGCATTAATCTTGGGGAAGGAGACATGGCTTACTGGGTGGGATCTTATGACACTACGGGAGCTAACACAGCGGTAAAGTTCGTGATTTCCGGCATACCACTGCTTGTCTTGGCAATGGATTTCTTTGCCGGCAACGCCGCCTTGTCCTGGGCGTATGACGTTATGCAGGCCAATGCCGATTGCGAATGCTACATCACGACCCATGCGTGGCTGACGGCTCGTGGAACACAATACGAGAGAACGGACGGTTATGGGCCCGATTTTTACAAAATGTCTGGCGCACCCTACTCGAATTCCGCCGCCGAAGCGTGGAGCACTGTAGGAATAAACACCTGGTCAAACTTATTCGGAATTTTCGGCGGCCACGATCTTTGCGGCCACAAAAAATCAGACCCGTCGGATATCGTCCCTTCCGCGTGGTTTTGGCAGCAGACTCCAGTTAAGAGCAACAGTTCGCGCGGGCAGACAGTACACCAGCTTTTTGTCAACTCTCAGGAACTAGACGATGAATGCAGTATGTCGGTGAGTAACACAAATGGAGCGGGGCAACTGGCGAGCGTTTTCCTGCTCAGCCGCCGGCCCACATTGGGATTACTGGAAGGCCGCATGATCTCTACGCACTCGCGAGAGTGGTTTGAAGCAAGGCCCCGATCCTTGCCTGACGGAACGAATTGGAGCGCTACCGAAAGGCTTTTGTTTTCAGTGCCGTTCAAGGGCCTCCAGGGCTGAAATGACCCGGTCCTCACCCTGTTGAGTATCCTA
>JASHQT010000101.1 GCA_030039005.1 Bryobacteraceae bacterium | reverse complement strand
AAACAACCTGTACGGCGAGTACACGCATTTCACCGAGACTACGGCGGGCGATATTCTGGCGCGCGGTCCGGCGTTCGGCATGCCGTCGGAACAGGTGGACGGCCAGAACGTGCGCGCTGTTTATGCCGTAACAAAAAGACTGGTGGAGCGCGCGCGCTCGGGCGAAGGGCCGGCGCTGCTGGTGGCGAATACCTATCGCTACATGGGGCATCACGTGGGCGACGTGAGCCGCGAATATTATCGCTCGAAACAGGAAGAGCAGCAGTGGAAGACCGAGCGCGATCCGTTGCGCGTGCTGGGCGACTGGCTGGTGGCGGAAGGCCAGGCCGATCGCGCGGCGCTTGAAAAGATCCACGAAGAAGTGAAGGCGGAGATCGCGCGCGCGGTGGAGTTCGCGATGGCGGCGCCGTATCCGAATCCGGACGAGGTGAGTGACGATGTCTACGCTTAGTGCCGTGGCTGTCCGAGAGATCACGCTCGCGCAGGCCATCAAGGAAGCGCTGGCCGAAGAGATGCGGCGCGATGCGCGCGTATTCATTCTGGGTGAAGATATCGCCGAAGCGGGCCATCCGTTCAAGGTGCTCACGGGACTGGTGGACGAGTTCGGGCCCGAGCGCGTGCTGGACACTCCGATCTCGGAAGCCGGGTTTACGGGAATCGCGGTGGGCGCGGCGATGACCGGCCTGCGCCCGGTGATCGACATCATGTTCGGGGATTTCATCGGGCTGACCATGGATCAAATGGTGAACCAGGCGGCGAAAATCCACTACATGTCGGGCGGGAAATGGAAAGCGCCGCTGGTGATGCGTACTACGCTCGGAGCCACGCGCCGGTCGGCGGCGCAGCATTCGCAATCGCTGCACGCCTGGTTCTGCCATGTGCCGGGATTGAAGGTGGTGATGCCCTCGACGCCGTACGACGCCAAGGGCCTGCTCAAATCCGCGATTCGCGACGACAATCCCGTGGCGTTTTTTGAAGACAAGATGATGTACCGGCTGAAGGGCGCGGTGCCGGAGGAAGAATACACGATTCCGTTGGGAGTGGCCGACGTCAAGCGCGCCGGCGACGACATCACGCTCATCGCCACCAGCAGCATGGTGCAGATCGCGCTCGGGGCGGCCAGTTTGCTTGAAGAACAAGGTGTGAGCGCGGAGGTGGTGGATCCGCGCACGCTGTGGCCGCTGGACGAAAAGACGCTCATCGAATCGGCGCGCAAGACCTCGCGCGTGATCGTGATCGACGAAGGCTACGGGCGCTACGGCGTCACGGCCGAGATTGCGTCGGTGATCCAGGAGAACGCGTTCTTCGATCTGGAAGCGCCGGTGAAGCGCATGGGCGCGATGCATGTCCCGATTCCTTTCTCGCCGCCGCTGGAAGACGCCACCGTCCCCACCGAAAAGAAGGTGGCCGAAGCGGCGCTGGCGTTACTCGGCAAAGCATAAAAAACAAAACTGGAGAATCCTGTGGCATTGAAAACTCACGGAACCATGCAAGTGGATTGGGAGCAGCGCGTGGATATGGACCGCCTGCGCCGCGAGCGGCTGGCGCGCGCCAAGGCGTTGCTGGAAAAATCCGAGCTGGGCGCGCTGCTGTGCTTCGACATGAATAACGTGCGCTATCTCACCGCCACGCACATCGGCACCTGGGCGCAGGATAAGATCAGCCGCTTCACGCTGCTGACGCGGAACGATGAGCCGATCCTGTGGGACTTCGGCTCGGCCGCCAAGCACCACCAGCTCAACTGCCCGTGGCTGGGCGAGCGTTCGCGCGCCGGCATCTCGCTGCTGCGCGGGGCGATGTCGCCGGAGATGGGCCGCGCCGAGGACGTGGCGAAAAAGATCAAGCTGGAGCTGGAACTGCGGGGGCTGCAGAATGAGCCGGTGGGCATCGATGTGGTGGAGCCGCCCATTCTGTTCGCGCTGCAGAGGGAAGGCATCAACGTCGTGGATGGCCAGCAGGTGATGTCCGACGCGCGCGTGATCAAGACGCAGGACGAGATCTCGCTGCTCAACACGTCGGCCATGATGGTGGACGCGGCGTATCACGAGTTGTACATGGCGATGAAGCCGGGTTTGCAGGAAAACCAGGCGGTGGGGTTGGTGAACAAGATCCTGTACGACATGGGATCGGAGTACGTGGAGGGCGTGAACGCCATTTCGGGCGAGCGCTGCAATCCGCATCCGCACGTGTTCTCCGATCGCGTGCTGCGGCCGGGCGATCCGGTATATTACGACATCCTGCATTCGTTTATGGGCTATCGGACGTGTTATTACCGCTGCTTCAGCATCGGCTATGCCTCGCACGCGTTGATCGACGCCTACGCGCGCTGCCGCGATTACCTGGATGCCGCGATCGCGCTCATTCGCCCGGGGCGCACCACCGGCGAGATCGCGTCGGTGTGGCCGAAAGCGCAGGAGTTCGGGTTCCCCAATGAAGAAGCGGCGTTCGCGCTGCAGTTCGGGCACGGCATTGGACTGGCGATCTGGGAAAAGCCGGTGATCAGCCGGCTGGTGTCGCTCGAACATTCCTACGAGATCAAGCCGGGCATGGTGTTTGCGCTCGAAACTTTCTGGCCATCGAAAGACGGCTGGAGCGCCGCGCGCATCGAAGAGGAGATCGTGGTCACCGAAACCGGCCACGAAGTGATCACGCGCTTCCCGGCCGAAAAGCTGCTCGTCGCCGGCGCGCATTACTTCACCGTGGACGGGCCGCTGGCGACTACGCGGGAGCACGATGCGGCGCCGAGCGAACGGATCCTGGAAATGATCGAGGCGAGCGCGCGAACCGAACAGGTGGTGGCGCGCTAGATGGCTGTCAGCGTTGTGATGCCCGCGCTGGAGATGGCGCAGGAAACCGGCAAAATCATCTCCTGGCTGAAGCAGGAAGGCGAGGCGATCGCCAAAGGCGAGCCGCTGGCGGAAATCGAAACCGACAAAGTGGTGCTGGAGCTGGAAGCCTCGGCCGACGGCGTGCTGGCGGGCGTGAACGCGGCGGCGGGCGACGTGGTGCAAGTGGGCAAGACCATCGCGTGGATCGTCGCCCCGGGCGAGAAGCCGCCGGTTGTGTCGGAATCGGCTGCGCCTGCCGCGCGTACCATGAGCGAACAGTCGAAACAGGCTGTGGCGGCTGCGGCAGCGCCCGCGGCCGATGTGCCCAAAGTGGACGCGCCCAAAGTAGAGCCGCGAGTCTCGCCCAAAGCGCGCCGCATGGCCGAGCAACTGGGCGTCGACCTGAGCAGCGTCACCGGCACCGGGCCGGGCGGTGTGATCAGCGCCGAAGACGTCGAGCGAGCGGCGGCGAGCAAGACCGCTGCTCCCGCACCCGCGCCCTTACCCACAGGCGCTCCAGCGCTCTCCTCCATCGCGCGCCTGATGGCCGAGCGCACCACGCACAGCTGGACCACGGCGCCGCATTTCTTCCTGGTGCGCGAGATCGACGCCAGCGCGCTC
>JASHQT010000691.1 GCA_030039005.1 Bryobacteraceae bacterium | reverse complement strand
AGGACAAGCCATCCGCGCGGCACAAGCGAGAGAAACATAGCGCTCGAACGATCCAGGTCCTGCGAGGCGTGAAGATAGCGTTCAAGGGTCGCGTCCTCCTCCACATGCCACTGGTCTTTTGGCAACTGTACGAGCCGAGTGCGATGTCCGACCATGTTCTCCACCAGGTCGTGCGTCATCGCAAGCCTAATGTTGGCCCACGAATGGCTTTGAGTAAAATACCGCCAAGCCAGCAGCCCAGTGAATGTGAGCCATGTCAGAAGCATCGCTGACAGGCGAACTCCTCCGGTCCCGGCACCCAACACGAGTATGGCCACAACCAGCTCGATCATCGAGACAAGTCCGAGAAATCCTCCGCTCAACGCGAGTGTCTCCACTGCCTCAGATTCAATAACGCGCCCCAGCAAGTGGCCGATACCCTCCCGGCGCATAACATCCGGGTCAAGCCTCAGCGCACCGAAGAGTAATCGCTGTT
Organism: Bryobacteraceae bacterium; assembly: GCA_030039005.1. The sequence continues at coordinate 10,065 of JASHQT010000691.1, read as the reverse complement.
TAAGATTCGTACCCACTCCAATCGCGATCACTCCCTGAAGCCATGTAACAACAACGCGCAGCGGCACGAGCGCCAGCAACAAGACGGCCCATTCGACCAACCACCGCCGGCCCGAGGGCCTCGTGAGGACACTCGAGCCGACGACCAGCCAAGCGAGAATCCACAGCAGGTATTGGAGCGCGTGGGCGCCAGCCAAGATTCCAATCCATTGAAACACTCGGCTTTGATGCAGTTGTGTCCAGAAACTCGCACTTGGAGGCAAACGAATCGACCAAATGTCGCGAATCGGTATGTCGTTGAATCTCGCGGCTAACAGCGCCTCGAAGGCGCGCCTACGTTTAGCGATCGGGACCTTCGCAAGCTCCAAAATCTCGTTGATACGCGCGGCGCCACTCGCTTCGAGATGCGCACACATCATTGAACGAAGTTGAATCGGCTCCAGCCGAACTTTCCGTAGATCCATCTTCAGAACTATCGAATGCGGTAGTAACGCGATCCAGCCATCGGCACCGTGGCTTCGAACACGCACCAGCGCCGGCGCCTTTCGAGAAATCAGACGTTCAAAATCACCGTAGAGTATTTCAGCAGGCAGTGCCTCCAGCCGTAACTTTCGAGCAACGAATTCGGGGTCGGAGCTCGAAACGTCTATTTCAGCCGGAACAACGCCGAATCCGCTTTCCCGTGCCAACGCGATCAGTACCTCGTGCAGGCGGGAGGATGCCCATAAACACTCTGCTAAATCATCCTTTGACGCGGTAGGCCCGCTTCCGTCTGAGCTCTGATTCATACCCGATGGTCTTCCACCGGCATAGGTCCAGGCCCCATTTGACGGCGGACCCGAAGAAGCATCCTCAGCAACGGATCTGTTGCCTCCCGAAAATGTGCCGCACTTAAACGTTTTGCGATCTCCTCGTCGACTGCCCGCCTGGCGTCCGGGTAGAGGCTGATCAAACAGTTCTGAATCTCGCCTTGAAGGAGGCTATCGGCTTGTGATGACGCCTTGAGGAGGCGAGCAACCGACAGCAGCCGGTCTCCCGGGCTGCCTCGTTGCGCAGCCAACCGAGCGGCTGCGGTTACGATGTGTGGGTCAGAATCCATCAACAGAGGGCGCAAAACCTCCCATGTCTCTTCAGATGGATTCATCTCCAGCAGGAGATCCAGAGCCTTGATCCGCCGGCGCAAACTCGAAGCGCGCTCCTCCTCCACACAAGGCAAAGGGGTCAGAGCCGCGCAACGCAAGGCCGCCTCAGTGTTCCGTCCGAGCCTTCGGAGTGTCTCTTCGGCCAGAGCGCAGCATGATTCGTCTTCGAGTGCCCGGATCAAAACCGGAATGCTCTCCACTGCGGCAAATTGGCTGAGCGCTTCCACGATCCCCGGATGCGGGGGAGGAAGAGCGAGATCCAAGAGAAACTTGAATACGTCTGTTGTTTGAAAAGCCCCCAATTCACGTGCAGCGGCCTCTTCCACTTTCTTCTCGGCCGTCGGAATAGTGGGAGTAACAAAGTTCTTTCTGCGTTTCAGATAAACCATGAGGACATCCTTGGCGCGCAGCGCTGAGAGAGCTTTGATGGCCGCGAGACGCGTCTCACAATTGGCGGTCGGATCCCCGCAAAGGAGGAGCCGCTTCAAAGGCCCCACGGAAGCGCGCCTATAGCGAACCAGAGCTGCGAGAGCTCCCTCGCTGGCCCACGCAGATTTCAGGACGTCAATGGCCTTGTGAATGTCATTTTCCGACGGGTCGGTCGCAAAGTGCTTACCAATTTCAAGGCACTTCATCCAATTAGCTCCTAGAAACGATCATCATCGCTTCTATACATGTATTCGCGAGTCAAGTGCCTCAACTGGGACACTTCTCGTTTTGCAAATAAGATCTGATATATATCAGTTACTCCTTTCTCAAAGCTCGCAGCCGACCCGGCGAGGTATAGCAGCCAAGTTCGATAAGTCTCTGCATTGGTCGCCTTCAAGCACTCATCCGCATTTCGTTGCAGGTTCTCGACCCACCGTCGGCAGGTGAGCGCGTAATGTGGGCGGAGGTTTTCAACGTCCAGAACTTCAAATCCGACGCGTTCAGCCTCACGAATGACAGTGGACAAATGCGCCAGTTCACCTCCAGGGAAAACCTTTTGTTGCAGAAAAAGTGTTTCCGGACCGTCGCTGACTCCCTCGGGCCGGATGATGCCATGGTTGAGAAACAGGCCACCACCATCCAACATATTGAAAATCGTCCTGAAGTAAGTCCGCAGTCGTCGCCGTCCCACGTGCTCAAACATACCTACCGAGGAGATCTTCTGGAACGATCCTTGTAATTCACGGTAATCCACTTTCCGAACGATAGCTCGGTCTCCAACGCACTTTTCTGCCGCGGCTTGAGCTGCAAAGTCCGCCTGCTGAGAGCTGAGCGTGCATCCCAGTGCGTTCGCACCGTACTTCTCGGCAGCACGAATCACAAGGGAGCCCCATCCGCACCCGACATCTAGAAAGCGTTCGCCTTGCTGCACGTCAAGTTTTCGGCAAATGTGATCCAACTTCGCGACTTGAGCGTCGTCGATGTTTTGATCCCGGTTCCTAAAATACGCGCACGAGTAGACCATTCGGGAATCAAGAAATGCGTGGTAAAAGTCATTGGACCGGTCATAGTGGAACTCAATGTTCTTCGCTGCTCGCCGCTTTGTTTGGAACCAAGACTCAAGCCTGCGTGGAGAGCATCGAGCGGCTGCGGCTGCAAGAACGCCAGTCAGGCCTCGTTGAGTGTTCGCACCCTTAAATCGAATCGCCTCCACCAGGTCGCCCTGGACATCGAATTCGCCCTGAATAAAATCTATTGCAGAGGAATAGGCATCGCCATGCAGTATTCGGTTGAGTTGAGCCGAGTCCTTAACGAATAAAGTGAACGTAGGAGGACCGTCACCGTTCACCAAGGAGAAGCCGTTGGCATAGACAACAGCGTAGGTCGGTCGGGCAAACACCACCCGGCTCTCCTCCCTCACCTGGGTAGCAGATTCGGCGCCGGACGCAGTTACTTCAAAGTCTCCAGACATTGACACGAGTAGCTCCAGAGCTTGAAAGAGTAAGTTGATCTTGTTCGTTTGGCTGGCAAGTTGGTGGCTGGCATTTCGTACCTTCCACCGTTGCGAGGCTGTGTGTCGCGTTCCTGGGAAGAAGTTCGTCCTCACCTAGGGGCGTCTTGCCGCAGCGCCACCTTCGAGACTTAGACACACATTGACATACGCCGCTGAGTTCCGCAGTTGGCAGGGAAGATCCCATCGCGCACTCCTGACTTCGACCCATCAGAAACAGGGCTGAGTTCTAGGGTGGCTTCTGGAAGGAGGACTTGTTCGGAGCAATTTGCCCCTAGCCAGAGACCATCCCTGGTAGGAGTCATTTTCCCCGAAGGGCGTTTATGGCGAACTCCAACGCCTAGCCTCATTATGCGGCTACTGCAGGCATTCGTCAATGGTTCTGGGGATGGTCGTCAAGATGAAGATCAAGAGATTGGTGGGAATGGGCTTTCCGGGTGCTCTTTCGTTCTAGCGTCGCTCGGCCACCTCTCGGAAGACACCGAGCACTTGTTTGCGTCCTGTTGATTTGCGGAATCCCCCGCGTTATGATCGAATTGACGCTGTAGGTGATGGACGCTCACCGATAACCGCTTCAGAATGTACTGAAGCTGATGGCTCCTACTCTCTGGGTAGGAGCTTTGCTTTTGGGCACGGAAACGGGCGAAGCTCTTGACACTCAATACCGCCGGCTTCTCGTTCTTCGCGCTGGGCGGCCCTTCCAGGTTTGGCGCTGCCCAGACAGACGAGCCGAGCAACAAAGCTTGCCTGAGTACACACGCTCTAAAGAGAGCATCTGTAAACGGAATGCCAGAATTGGCGAGCGCCTCCGCGTGAAACGCCATGCGATCCCATGAGATCAAACAATACGAGTCGGTGCTCCAGACGCTTGGAGAGACTAGCTGCCCGATCTGTGTGCTTCTCAAGAATTTGCAATCGAGATTGCTTCAAGAAGGCGACGCAGGCAACTTCCTGCGGCTTTGCAATGCCCATGCGTGGGCAGTCGCCGCGGTCCGCCAGACTGAGACGGCGACCCAAATTTTTCTTTCGCTCCTTGATTCCTCCTCGTACGATGCAAAACGCGAGTGTTCGATTTGCTTGCCTCTTGAGCAGGAGGAAGTGCTGAGGATCCACGAGCTGATCGCCGCCTTCGACCGCCGATCAGTGGTCCACTGGATGAAGACACAAGGAGTACTTTGTCTGCCTCACGGATTGAGATTGAGGGCTGAAGCGCCGGATCACATCCAAGGACTGATCAAGCAAGTGCTCGAGCGGAGGGCTTCACAGTTGCGCGCCGCCCTTGCGCAGCTAAGTGCAGAAGCTGCACGTGGAGACGCGCCACATTGCGGTGTATTTGGCCGTGTGGCTGAATACTTAGCCGGCCAAAGAGGGATTTCTCTCATCCACGCCGGCCATGGTGATGAACAAGAGGTCAATCACCAGTGACCTCTGCGCAGTGCTGTTTGCGGACGTTATTGCCTGACATAACTTTTGCGATACCGAGCTCACCATTGTTCAATTCGGAATCGCGCCGATAGCGTGTGATTAGGTCCTTGCGTGAAATCCAGCAGTGCACTCGTGCAAGGCCCGATCGATGCCTTCTCCTGCCGGGGTTGAACGTCCAGCAGAGGGCATGTATTAGGATGTTTTCAAAGAAGTCGTGCACTTTGCGCGGCAACGTTCGTGTTGGCTGCAGCAAAGTGAACCCATAATCGGCAGCTACTCTAGCACACGCATGGAATCTGCCCCCAACGGGGAAAACGAGGCGGGCATAAAACGCCTTCGCAGTATCGGCGCTTAGCTCTTGATTGGCATAGTTTGCGAGCAGCTGAAGAGAGATGCGCATCCCACTCCGGAATCGGACGCCCCATCCGAATGTGGATTTTCGACAGTTGAGCGTTGCCAGGTTCTCGTTCCAGAAATGCAACTCCACCACACCGTCTCCTTGCCGCACCTCAGTTCCGTCTGGAAGGAAAACATCGATCGGCGACCTTCGCTTTGCAATTCTCAATATACATTCATCATCAGCACAGAATTCAAAAATGCCGAGCAATCTCCGAAGACATCGATCCAGCATTCGCACAGGCGTCCGCAGATACTCGAACCAGTGAGATTCGAACGGATTGATCCGTTGCTGCGAGGGATTCGGACTCGCCGGATGCAAACGCCCGCGGCGCATAGATAAAAATCGAAAGTGATACCGTGCCATCGACACTCCTTCCTCCCAGAACTGCGGGATAGGAGTTATCAGCTCAAGGCGGTTGTGGCGAACTCCATCGCCAGTTTCTAACCTCGGGTTCCCACCGAATCATTCCATACAATTCGTCGTTGTGATGTTTGCGCGACGTTCAGAACGACAACCGCAATGTTCCGCGGACCTGGATTCCAAACAGGTGTGTTGGAACATGCCCCTAAGCGTGTTTCCTACACTCGATGCCTGAAGGCCCGGCATTGAGTCGAAGTCTTGGCTACTGGCTTGTAAGCACCAGACTTGCGTTAAACCGCATGCTCGAAGCATAGGAAGATGGTAATCACCAGGAGTCATCTTCCCCATGCGGGGCGGTTTTTGCGGCGAACTCCAACGCCTGCTTTGGTGCTTTTCTAATATATACGCTTGCCGGTGCCTGCACAAGGCCTGGTACTGATCGGCATGAACTGATAGGCCTGAAGTGAAGAAGGAAGCTTCGAGACGCAAACGCTCGCACCGCCCGCCTCAAGGAACATATACTGCTTATGATGAACAGTAGGTTATCTCCATCACTGGCTAAGGACGCCGTGACATGGCTCTACCCGACAGTTGAACCCTATAAGACGGGTCGTTTGCAAGTATCTTCGTTGCACGAGATTTACTACGAAGAAAGCGGTAATTCTGAAGGAAAGCCAGTCGTCTTCCTTCACGGCGGGCCCGGCGGCGGATCGGAGCCAAAACAGCGTCGCTTTTTTAATCCCACCAAGTACCGGATCGTAAACTTTGACCAACGAGCGTGTGGCAAGAGCACGCCTTATGCCTCCTTAGAGGAAAACACAACTTGGGAATTAGTAGGCGATATAGAGAAACTCCGCCAGCACATCGACGTGGATCGTTGGCAAGTATTCGGTGGATCCTGGGGTTCAACTCTCGCCCTCGCATATGCTCAAATGCACCCGGACCGAGTCTCCGAACTGGTGTTGCGGGGCATCTTCCTTCTCCGCAAGCGAGAGATTGACTGGTTCTACCAGGAGGGCGCAAGCTTTCTCTACCCGGACGCTTGGGAGCCTTACTACTCACATATTCCCGAAGAAGAACGTGGCGATTTCCTATCGGCGTATTACCGTCGCTTAACCAGCGACGACCGCGCGGTTCGACTTGCGGCCGCCAAGATCTGGAGTGGCTGGGAAGGAGCGACTTCTAAGCTTTTCCCCGATCCAAGCTTTGCCAGCGATTACGAAAAGGATGAGTTCGCTCTTGCTTTCGCCCGGATCGAGGCTCACTATTTTTACAACCGAGGCTTCCTGAAGGCAGACGATCAACTCCTCTCGGAGGTCGCGAAGATTCGCCATATCCCCGCGGTGATCATTCAGGGCCGGTACGATGTCGTATGTCCAATGGAGAGCGCGTGGGCATTGCACCGTGCTTGGCCCGAAGCCGAACTGCTGATCACGGCAGATGGCGGTCACAGTGCTTTTGATCCACCAAATTCTCGCGCGCTTGTTGCCGCAACCGACCGGTTTGCCTATTGAGTTGACTGCTAACGAGCCGTTTTGGGCCTTGGTCAGGATGTGCGGGCATCCTGTTCGAACTTGCCTGTGCTGCCAATCACGACACCCGTGTCGGCGAATTGCGCGAGATGGAACAGTAGGGGCCCCAGCCCCGGGTGGTCTGAAACGGCGCGCCGTGGCTGAACCTTCGCGAAGGCTCGGGCCTTCTGCTGACACTATCGACCAGGCTGCTCACCCCGTGGGCCGTTGCCGCCCCGAGCGCGAAACAGCATACTTGGATCGATTCTGCGACGTTTCCGACTTCGAGCGAATCCAAGGGTTGTACCGCGGTGGAGTTCGCGATAACCGTTGTGCCTCTGGCTCAGCCGACAACTCCTGATTAACCCTTAGGAGGTACTGCAATGAATGAGGCTAGGGAAACCCTTATTGGCGTTCATTTGACTCATCAGATTGCTTCTGGCGTCGTGTCTGGCGACTACGTGCTGGCGGAACCGTTACGGACTCTTCAGATGCACGTAACAATGCCCTCAATGCCAGCCGGCGAGATCGTTCAGACGATCGTTCGAGAGTTGGATCACCTCGAAATATCCGGTCCTGTGGAAGCTCTCGGCATGGGTGTGCCGGGCCTGATTCGCCGTGGGACAGTGGAAGAATCTCCAAACCTGCCGCAGCTAAAGGGATTCTCTCTCGGTTCTCACGTCTACAGGGCATTGCTGTCTACACCGCTGCATGGCGTTCCAGTCTTCGTGTTCAACGACGCCGACGCGCTGGCTGCGGGCATCGCAGCGCAAAGAAGTGAATTGCACCGGCCGGTTCGTGTTTGGACTTTGGGTCGCGGCGTGGGTTTCGGATCTTATCCCGCCCTGGACGAGGTTGGGGAAGGGGGGCACACTGTTGTCACCCTTGATCCGAACGAAAATCACTGCTCGTGCGGAGGGACCGGACACCTTGAAGGGATCGTGGGTTTGCGGTCCATTCGCCTTCGCTTTTTGGATAGGGAGCCGGAGCAAGTCTTCGAGTCCGCAAAGAACGGAGATGAACAGGCTCACGCTTTCGCCATGCTTTGGCATCGAGCCCTGGCTGCCGCGACGGCCTCCTGCATCCATCTTGATGGACCTGGAGAGTTCTTCATAACAGGAGCCGGCAGTCGGTTTGTCAATATCGAATTACTCTCGCAACATCTGGACAGTATGGTTGGGATGAGTGCCCTGCAGGGGAGCAAATTTACGATCATTTCTCAAACCGAACGCATAGGAGTCTTGGGGGCCGCCGTAAATGCTCAGACCACGTTGCAGGCCCTGAAATTGAAGTGCGCTTAGCGTCCTTGGTGTTCCAAGACCGGCGGCGCGAGATTCCCATGCTATTGCTTGCACTGGAAACGCTCACGACCGCGGGGCCGGGCGAAAGGTGTGCGTTTATCCGAAGGACCAGCCAGTTCTTCCCGTGTTCCTCGGGGAAAAAACGAGTAACTCGGCGACAGTCGACGAGTTGGGTTCCTGGAGCTGGAGGTCTGCTCGTTCACTTTCCCGGCGCGCTTCGTGCCTGCCTGTCCGGTTTGTCAGAATCCTAAGCCACGCCGCACGTGACCATTAGGCCCTCCGAGGGGAGAGAAAGAGCACAAACTAGCGTTTTCCTGCCGCGACGGCGCGTGGACTGGAGGGAGCGCTTGGATCGCCCTTTCCCCGACTAGTGGACTCTCCGCAGACTGGCAGGGTTACTTGGTTGCAAAGACTTTGGGAAGAAAACTGAATCAGGGGTCAAGGGCTCACGTAATTTTCAGCTTGGAGTGCTATCCTGCTTCCGTCCCCAACCCCAGACAACATAACGCCAATGGCGTGCCCTTTGCGCGAAGAGCTGGCTGCATCCTCCCGACTACTCTTGGACGGATATCACACGCTATTGCGGTGCTACTAGATAGTATGTCCATAAGCGAAGCGAGCAAAAGTGCAAGGAGCATTTTTGAGGAGTGTGTAATAGCGCGGAATCGGCTTGTCGAACACGAGGGCGACAACTTACTTGGCTCACATGGAGTGGTAGACTTATGCCATGGCTGTTAGCGGCATTCTTAATCACACACTCGCCGTTGTCATCGTGGTCGTCGGCTTACTCAGCGGGGCGCTCTCTGTAATGCGCGACCTGCAAGAAATGTATTGGCCAGCACAAGCCACGCGTAGAAGAGTGTTCTGGGGATGGGTGCGCATAGCGTTCATCATCGCGGCGGTCATGCTATGGCTAGACGAACACAGCAAGGTAACTCAATTAGCAAATGAAGCCGTAATCATGACAGTAAATTGCGATCAAGTATTTTCCCGCATACCGTTTTCCGATGGAAAGATCTATTTGCTAGAGCCGCAACTACGATCTGGTGGCTTGGCGATTATATATCAGGGCAGCAGCGTGGAAAACTTTTATCCGGTCGCGGGTTTCTTGCAGCGCGCATATCGATGCTCAGTTGTGAATTACGGTAACCAGCATGGATTTGAGATAAGGGCGCGCTTCGTCTTGAAAACACGAGAAGTAAAGAGCGAGGGAAAAGGAACGACCGCTGGAAAAATATTAGACGAGACTCAGCACGACATTCAGATCCCGGAGATCGACGGGAATGGTGCTAGTTTCTCCTTCTACATCTTGAACAGCACGGATACTTATCTCGAAATAGACGTACCTGCATTGGCTACTTTTGAATTAGGCAACAAGGGCGGAAAACGACAACAGGTCCCCCTACGAAGTTCTGGAATGATAACAGAAGGCCAATTGTTTCTTGATCCACTTAGAGAGCCTTCTTCATAGGCGGCGCTTTGATAACCTGCTTAAGCAACTTCTCGAACTTTCGGTACCCCGGCGGCTTCTTGGGCTTCTCGGGTTTTTCCTCCGCGACCTTGCCGTTTTCTTTGGACATCACCCCACCTCCTTACCGGACACTTCGTTCCAGGTCAGGCGCTTCCCCGCGATCCCATTCAGGGTCTTCTGGAAGCGCTGCGCGTCCGTCAATTTCCGCTCGTTGTAGCGGAACGCCTGTTCGTCGAGATATCTGAAGAGATGAAACGGTTCGACACTCACGTAGGTACCTTTGATGGCCCGCTTCAGCAGGGACCAAAAGTTCTCCATGCGGTTCGTATGAACGTGCCCGTCCACATACTGCTCGGCATGATTGATGACTTTGTGGGAGTAAGTCTCATTCAGCGCGTCATAAGACAGCAATTCGTCCGTGATTACTTCCGAGCCTTTACGGACGTGGATCTGGACTACGTTCGTCAGATCATGCTTACGGCGAGTCTCTACGTGCTCAACGTGTACGCGGCCAGTC
>JASHQT010000690.1 GCA_030039005.1 Bryobacteraceae bacterium | reverse complement strand
TCACTTGGTGGAGCTGCGGATTCACGCTGGCCACGGGGCCGGCCGCGAGAGCGGTCGCCAAACCGAGCAAGCCACAAAACAACTTCATGAGAATATGGTACCAGCGCCCGGCAACTACTTCGAGGCGAACGGCGCTCAGCCCCAAAACGTGTATAAGTCGCTCAGGATTACAGTAATCACTCCCTGTCTCAATGAGGAACAAGGCATTGAACAGGTGTTGCGCAGAATGCCGGATTTCGTCGATCAGGTCATCGTTGTCGACAACGGTTCCACGGATCGCACCTCGGAAGTGGCCCGTTCGTTCGGCGCCGAAGTGATCCGCGAACCCGTGCGCGGCTATGGCCGAAGCTACAAGCGGGGATTCGCTTCCGCCACCGGCGACATCATCATCACGCTCGATGGCGACCACAGCTATCCGCCCGACGCCATCTCCTATTTGCTCGAAGCCTTGCTGCACCTGGACGTCGATTTTCTGAACGCCTCGCGCTTCCCGGTACGCGATCCCCAGGCCATGAGCCTCAAACACCGCTTAGGCAATCTGGTGCTCTCGGTGGCAATGTCGCTGCTGTATTTTCGCTGGGTGCGCGACTCACAATCGGGGATGTGGGTATTCCGCCGCTCCATCCTGAAAGACATGCACCTGGAATCGAACAGCATGGCTTTCTCGGAAGAAATCAAAATCGAGGCTCTGAAAAACAAACGCGTCCGTTTCGCGGAAATTTCCATTCTGTATACTTCGCGCATGGGCGAAATCAAGTTGAACCCCTGGCGCGACGGATTTTACAATCTATATTTCTTGGTGAAGAAGCGTTTTTCGCGCTAATTCGGAGCATGTCCGCCCACGTCGACATCGTGATCCCCACCTGGAACGGCGCGCCCATGCTGGCCGCGACATTGGAAACGCTCAGCCGCCAGACTTACCCGGTCGGCCGCGTCATCGTCGTCGATAACGGCAGCACGGATAACTCCGCCGCGGTAGCCATCCAGGCCGGCGCACAGGTGATTTCCCTAGGCGCGAACCTGGGATTCGCGGTGGCCGTGAACCAGGGCATTCAAGAAGCGGCTGGGGAATATATCGGTATTTTGAACAACGACGTCACGCTCCCGCCGGAGTGGCTGGCCCGGCTGATGGCGAAACTCGAAGCCAAGCCCGAAACTCGGCCCGGCACAGGTGACGCGTGGTTTGCCACCGGCAAGCTCCTGAATGCTCAGCAGCACGATCGCGTGGACGGCTCCTACGACGCCATCTGCCGCGGCGGTTGCGCCTGGCGCTGTGGCCAAGGGCGCTTGGACTCCGAGCTTTGGAATCGTCCTAAGACCATCCGCTTGGCTCCATTTACGGCCGCAGTCTTCCGCGCCAGCCTATTTAAAACCCTAGGACTTTTGGATGAGCAATTCGAATCTCACCTGGAAGATGTCGACTTCGGCCTGCGCTGCGCCGAAGCCGGATTGAGCGGTCTCTATGTCCCTGAAGCCGTGGCCTATCATCGAGGCAGCGCGACTTTGGGGCGCTGGCATCCCGACACCGTGCGGAGAATGGCCCGCAACCAGGTGCTGCTGGTCGCGAAACACTATCCTCCCAACTGGGTCTTACGTTACGGCTGGCCGGTTTTCATCGCTCAAAGTCTATGGGGATTCGTCGCGCTTCGGCACGGGACGCTACTCAGCTATCTAGCAGGCAAATTGGATGGCCTGCGGCGGTTTCGTGCGGCCCGAGGCAAGCACTGCGCCGCTTTTCCTGCCATCATCGAAGAAAGCGAGAAAGAGATTCGCGACATCCAGGAGTCGACCGGGTTCGATTTGTACTGGAGGCTGTACTTCGCGCTCACTTGATCCCCACCGATGGTATGTCCCGCACCGGTATCGTGATCGTAACCTATAACTCGGCAGGCCAAATTGAACGCTGCCTCCAATCGTGCGCAAGCGCGTGCCCGGACTTACCCGTTGTAGTGGTCGACAATGCCTCACACGACGCGACGTGCGAGTTGGTTCGCAAGTATCTTCGGCAATATCCGGGAGTAACCCTGATCGCGAACGACGGTAACATCGGCTTCGCTGGCGCTGTTAACCAAGGAGTAGCGGCTCTCGACACCGAACTTATCTTGTTATTAAATCCCGACGCGGCATTAAGAACTCCCATCGATGACTTAGAAACCGCCTGCTTGCAGCCGGGTGCTGCGATTGCCGCGGGCCAACTTACTGAAGCTTCAGGGCGCCCGCAGCGCGGGTTTACTCTGCGCCGTCTTCCCAGCGCGCCGGCTTTGGTTTTCGAGGTTCTTGGCATCAACCGGCTCTTCCCCGCCAATCCGCTAAATCGGTCCTATCGATGCTTAGATCTCGATCTTTCGTGCACCGCCGAAGCCGAACAACCCCCGGGCGCCTTTCTCCTTTTCCGGCGCGAAGTGTGGCAGCGGCTGGGCGGTTTTGACACACAATTTTATCCGTTGTGGTTCGAGGACGTGGATTTTTGCAAGCGCACGCGCGACTTAGGCTTGAAAATACAATACGTACCCCAGGTTCTCGCGCTGCACCAAGGTGGTCACAGCATTGCAAGCTTGAACTGGGAATGCCGCGAGGTCTACTGGTATGTTAGCCTTCTAAAGTATGCCTCGAAGCACTTTCGCCCGCGTGCTTTTCGGTGGGTTAGCGCGGCAGTGGTGCTCGGTTCCTTGTCACGAACGGCCCTCGGGGTGATGACGCAGCGAAGTTTTAGGCCCATTACGGTATACGCAAGGGTAGGCCGGCTCGCGGGACGCAGTCTGATCTCAGGCCGTGTAGTGGAAGTAAGAGGTTCTGGTTTCAACAGAGCAGTAGAGGAACAAGAGCAGTAAAAATCAGAGAATAGAGTCGCGACCCACATACATGTCATGTAACGATCGGGTTTCCGTCACAATCGTCACATTCAACAGCGGTCGATTCATTAAGCGCTGCCTGGAGTCCGTTCTGGCACAGCGCTATGCAAACAAAGAAATCATCGTCATTGATAATGCCTCTACCGACGGCACCGTCGACATTCTAGAGCAGTTCGTAGACCGCTGCCGGGTGGTTTATAACGACGAGAACATCGGATTCGCCGCGGCGCAAAACCAGGCTATCCGCATGAGCAGCGGCGATTGGGTGCTGACGTTGAACCCCGATGTGCTGCTGCTGGAGAATTTCATTCAGGCCCTGGCCGACACCGGGCAAATGGATCGCCGGATCGGAACGGTGTGCGGAAAACTGCTGACCATCCGCGCCAGCTTCGATCTGCCCGACCGGCCCCTGGTGGATTCCACGGGAATTTACTTTACGCCGATGCTGCGCCATCTGGATCGCGGAAGCCAGGAAATAGACAACGGGCACTATCTGCACCACGAGTTTGTGTTCGGCGCCACGGCCGCCGCGGCGCTCTATCGCCGCCAGATGATCGAAGACATTTCCGTGGCCGACGAGTTTTTCGATCCGGATTTCTTCGTCTACCGCGAGGATGCCGATGTCGCCTGGCGCGCGCAGTTGATGGGCTGGCGCTGCATTTACACGCCCCACGCGCGCGGCTATCACGTCCGCAACGTTCTTCCGGGCAACCGGCGCGCCCTGCCTCCGGTGATCAACATGCATTCGGTGAAAAATCGCTTCCTGATGCGCATGAAAAACATCACCGGCGACTTATACCGCCGGAACTGGTTTTCGATTACCGTGCGCGATCTGGTGGTGATTTCCTGCTGCCTGTTGCGGGAACAGAGTTCCTTGAAAGCGTTCTGGTACGTGGCCAGGAACTGGAAGCGCGTGATGGCCAAGCGGCGCGAGATCATGAGCCGCAAGCGCGTGGACGACGAGTACATCGCTAACTGGTTCCGCTACGCTCCCGTGAGCGCGCCCGCCAGCAAGCTCAAGCCCGCCAGGCCGCTCGCCAAATCCAAGGCGGCGCGAGGCTAGCACGTTTCCCGGCGCCCGCCGCTAGCCAATAATAGAACTTGCGCATCGCGATCCTCGGCACGCGCGGCATTCCCGCCCGCTACGGCGGCTTTGAAACCTTCGCCGAAGAGCTTTCCACGCGCTTGACAGCGCGAGGCCACCGCGTGACTGTTTATTGCCGCGCCCGTCACGGGGAGCCAACCTATCGCGGCGTTTCGCTGATTTACCTTCCCACCTGGCGTCACAAATATTTCGACACCATCGTGCACACTTTTTTCTCCACCGTCCATCTGATTTTTCACCGCGCCGACGTGGCCCTGTATTGCAACGGCGCGAACGCCGTTTTCACTCTCGCACCGCGGGTATTCGGCATTCCCACGCTATTGAACGTGGATGGCTTGGAGCGCAGGCGCAAAAAATGGAACCGGCTGGCCAAAGCCTGGTATGCCGTCTCGGAATGGCTGGCCACTTTCTGCCCCTCGGTGGTGATTACGGACGCCAAACAGATCGAGGACTATTATCAACAGCGCTATGGCAAGCGCACACATTTCATCCCCTACGGCGCCGAGACCGGCAAAGTTGCGACGGCCGAAGTACTCGCCCAGCTCGGCCTGGAAAGCGGCGGCTATTTCCTGTATGTCAGCCGCATGGAGCCGGAGAACAACGCGCTGCTGGTGCGCGAGGCCTTCGAGCGGGTCCCTGATTCCGGGGGGGGTCCCGTGAAGCTCGCCCTCATCGGCGATGCGCCTTACGCGCAGGAGTACATCGAGCGCGTTCGCAATACGCGCGATCCGCGCATCGTCATGCCCGGCGCCATCTACGGAGCGGGTTATCACGAACTGCTCTCGCACTGCCTGGCCTACATTCACGCTACCGAAGTGGGCGGCACGCATCCGGCGTTGATCGAAGCCATGGGCCGGGGCGCGCTGGTACTGTATTTGAACACTCCGGAAAATGCCGAGGTGGCCAGGGATGCCGGCATTTCCTTCGACGCGGGCAGCCTTGAGAAAAAGCTCGCGCAGGTTCTCGGCATGTCACGCGAGGAGCGCGCCGCCTGGGGACGCCGCGCCGCTGAACGCGTGGCCGCGCGTTATAGCTGGGACGCGGTCACCACGCAATATGAGCGACTACTCGCCGGGACCGCTCGCGCTCGCGCCGTACTATGAATGCATGGGCCCGTTCGCCAACCGATCCTGGGTAGAAATTTCCCTCCAACAAATTGTCGCCAACTTTCGTGCGGTACGCGACATCGTCGGGCCTGGCGTCGAAGTGATGCCGGTGGTGAAAGCGGATGCCTACCGGCACGGCGCCGTGGAGGTTTCCCGCGCGCTCGAAACCGCCGGGGCGCGCTGGCTCGCGGTCAGCAACGTGCAAGAGGGCGCCATTTTGCGCGACCGCGGAATCGCGACGCGCATTCTTGTGATGGCCGACTTTCTGCCGGCCGAGCGTACCGGCCTGCTGGATTACAACCTGACGCCGGTCATCCACTCGCTTTCGGGCATCGCGGAATGGGATCGCCTGGCGCGCGAGCGCGCCGTCGCCGCCGATTACCACTTAAAAATCGACACCGGCATGGGGCGCCTGGGAACCCGCGAGCCCCCCGCCGCCATCCTGGAAGCCATCTGCGCCGCGCGCCATGTGCGGCTGGAAGGCCTGATGACGCACTTAGCGTCCGCCGCCAATTACGCG
Organism: Bryobacteraceae bacterium; assembly: GCA_030039005.1. The sequence continues at coordinate 5,872 of JASHQT010000690.1, read as the reverse complement.
AGCCGCCAAACCGAAGAACAGTTGCAAGTGTTTCAGGGCGTCTGCTCCGAGCTCGCCTCCGCGGGGGTCAATCCACCGATCCTGCATCTGGCGAGCAGTATTCCCGTCGCCTATGGACGCCGCGACGCCTGGCAGCGCATGGTGCGCCCCGGCCACGCGGTTTACGGCTACATATCCCCCGTAGCGCAAGGCAACCCGCCCCCGCGCCTGCTGGATGTCCGGCCCGCGCTCACCTGGAAGACGGCGGTGCTCACGGTGAAGGATCTACCTGCCGGCGCGCTGGTCGGTTACGGCGGCATGTACCGCACCACGCAGCCGACGCGCATTGCCGTACTCGCCGCCGGTTACGCCGATGGCATCCCGCACCGCCTGTCAAACAAAGGCCGCGTGATCGCCAAAGGAAATTTTGCCCCTATCGTTGGCGCGGTCTCCATGGATTTGACTACCATCGACGTCACACACTGCCCTCCTCTCGTGCCCGGCGATGCCGTGACGCTCCTCGGCTCCGAGGGCGGAGTGTCGATTGACGCGCAGCAGATCGCCCGCACCGCCGGCACAATTTCCTACAGCGTCTTGTGCGGGATTCACGCGCGCGTGAAGCGAATTTATATCGACGGGACCGAGTGAGCTAAGCGACCCTGCGAATCACGCGCGCCGGAAGCGTCACGATGGCCCACACCAGTTCGAGCGCGCCGCCCACGGCTATCCCGACAATGCGGAACGGGAGCAGAAGCAACCACACGATCGGATACAGAAACAGCGCCGCCAGCGCCAGCGGCCAGCAAAGAATGAAGAGAACGCACCACAGCAGGAATCCGATCATGACGGGCCTCTAGTGTAGACTACGGAAGCGGGGGACTGCGGTGTTCGAGGAAAATGGAGCGGGAGACGGGATTCGAACCCGCGACATCAACCTTGGCAAGGTTGCACTCTACCAGCTGAGTTACTCCCGCGGCGGGATGTTGTGCTGCCCGAAGGCGAACGAACTCATTGTCGCGCGCGTGCAACCGGACTGTCAAACGCCAGGTAGCCCACGACGCATGCAACCCTCATCTGACTACGGATTTACACAACTTTCACACTCCGCTTGTAAGCGATTCGCAACCATTTTCAACCCAGACTGTTTCAGATAAGTACTTGAAAAGAAGTCAATTATAATTGGTTCCACGCGTCTGCTGTTGTGCTATGCTGACTCTGCCTCAACGGTAGGACGGAGACAGTTTCCAGAGGGACCGTTCGGCATGGCGATTGGTCGGGTCGGCTCCTCCCCAGTATCCAAAAAGTTGAACTTTAGCTTTTCCACAGTTTGTGGAAAACTTGTGCAAAAACTGCGTAGATTGTGACGAGAATGAACATTTGGGAAAGCATCAAGGCACAGATCTCGGGCAAGATAAGTACCGAGGCATTTGAAAATTGGTTGTCCAAGGCGACTTGCCTGCGGGCTGACGCGGACCGGCTGTGGGTCTCTGTTCCAGACTCACATACGCGTGACTGGATCCAGCAGGAATACGCGGCCGAGATCTGGTCGGCCATTCGCGAACTGAATCTTCCGCTTCGCGAGATCGTGTACGAGATCGATGCCGCAGCCGCGCTGAACGGACCCAGAACTCCGCTCGAAGAAAAAGCCGACACGCTGTTCGCGCCTTCGATCACGCTCAATCCGAAATTTACCTTCGACACGTTTGTGGAGGGCTCCTGCAATCAGTTCGCGCGCGCAGCCGCGCAAGCGGTCGTGAAGAGTCCCTCCCGGGCATACAACCCGCTTTTCATCTATGGCGGTGTGGGCCTCGGAAAGACCCATCTGATGCACGCCATTGGCCGGTCGCTGGTGGATCGTTACGCCAGCATGCGGATTATCTATACTTCGAGCGAACGCTTCATGAATGAGATGATCACCTGCATCAAGAACGACCGCATGCAGCTTTTCCATCGCCACTACCGCTCCGCCGATGCTCTGCTCATCGATGACATTCAAATTCTAGCGGGCAAGGAACGGACCATGGAGGAGTTCTTTCACACCTTTAACGATCTGTTCGAGCACCAAAAGCAAATCGTCATTTCCAGCGATACGCCTCCCAAGAACACGCCCGGATTGGTGGAACGCCTGCGCTCGCGGTTCGAATGGGGATTGATGGTGGACGTTCAGCCTCCGGATCTGGAAACCAAGATGGCCATCCTCGACAAAAAGGCCGAGGCCGAAGGCATTGCGCTCCCCGAGGAAGTCCGCATCTTCATCGCGACAAAAACCAAGCAAAATGTTCGAGAGCTCGAAGGCGCCTTGAACAAGCTGGTGGCTTATTCCTCCGTTACCGGAACTCCCATCAACCTGGCGATGGCGCATCAGGTTCTCAAGCATCTCACGGGCACCGGCGAGCGGCGCATCACCATCGAATCCATCGTCAAAGTGGTGGCCGAAAAGTTTAACCTCCAACCTTCCCAACTCAAGCTCAAGACCAACGAACAGAAGATCGCCTACCCCCGCCAAATCGCCATTTACCTGGCTAAAGAGCTGACGCCTGCGTCGTTGCCGGAGATCGGAAAAGCCTTCAACGGCAAGCATCACACTACCGTGCTGCATTCGGTCCGAAAAATCGAGAAGCTGCGCCAGATCAGCCCAGATTTGAACAGTCTAATCAACAGCCTAATTGATTCAATCCATTAGACTTATCATGGTTATCCACACCTACCGGCCGGATTGGCTTGTGGTCGTCTGTGCAAGAGGTCCCTGGAATCGCGTTTTCCTCCCCCGCCGAGGTCTGAATCCACAACTTCTTGTGGCAAGAAGCTTCTGATTTTTGTATAATTTAGAGAGAAATTAACATTTCAACAGACCCTACGATTACGGTTCTAGTAAGAGACTCTTTTTGAACAAGCTGTAGAGCTGTTCAGACACCGGGATCAAGCAAATCAAGGCAGGCGCACTGAGCGAGGCACAATGATGGAGTTTACAGTCAGCAAGACCGATCTGGTTCGGGAATTGAATCTCTCCCAGGGCGTCGTCGAGAAAAAAACCACCATTCCAATCCTCTCGAATGTGCTCGTGGAAGCGGCCGGGGATCGAATCAATTTGACCGCTACAGACCTCGAGCTAGGGATCCGCTCCTCCTGCCCGGCGCGGGTGAAGAAGCAAGGCGCTGGCACCATCCCCGCGAAGCGGCTGCTCGATTATGTGCGCTTGCTGCCAGATGCCGATCTGGAAGTCAAGCTTCAGGACAACCAATGGGCCAGCCTGGTATGCGGCCGTTCTCGGACTCGCATCGCTGGCATGTCGCGCGAAAGCTTTCCAGAGCTTCCGCAAATGCCTAATGTCTTGGCTCAGATCCCCGTGAGCGTCCTGGCCGCGATGATCTCACGAACGATTTTTGCCATCTCCATGGAAGAATCGCGCTTCACGTTGAACGGCTCATTGCTATTGCTGCGCAACAACGGACTTGCCATGGTGGCAACGGACGGCCATCGTCTGGCTATGGTGGAGCATCCGCTGGAATTTCCTGGTGTCACTAGCGTCTTCCGCGCTCTGCTGCCACGGAAGGCTATGGGCGAGATCCTCAAGCTCGGCCAGGAATCGAACGCCGACGCGACGCTCGCCTTCTCGGGCGATGAGAATCACCTGTTCTTCCAGTTTGGCGAGCGGCTTCTGCTCAGCCGCAAGCTGACGGGAAATTTCCCTGATTTCGAGCGCGTGCTTCCCAAGGATCATCCACATTCCGTGGTTCTGGATCGCGACGAGCTGCGTAAGTCCATCGAGCGCGTCTCGCAGTTTTCCGACGAGCGCTCCCGAGCGATTCGCTTGAAGATTCAGGAAGGCGAGCTGCACATTCATTCTTCGTTGTCCGAGACCGGTGAGAGCGAAGAAAGTCTGCCTACCGACTACGCGGGCGACACAGTAGAGATTGGCTTCAACGCGAATTACATGCTCGATTTTCTGCGCGCGTCGAACGAGGACAAAGTCACGTTCCACTTCAAAGACGCCAACAGCGCCGGTGAGCTGCGGCCTGCCGCTCCAGGGGAAGGCCAGTCTCCTTACAACTATCGCTACATCGTGATGCCCATGCGCATTTGAGCCTGTTTGGATTGAAGAAAGCTCGTGCGGGTCTGCAGCGTGCGAAGAGCAAAGGATTGAGTTTTTCAATATGGCAACAAAAGAAGTGACTCCAGTGGAAACCTACGATTCCAACAGCATCAAGGTCCTGGAAGGCTTGGAAGCCGTGCGTCTGCGCCCGGCCATGTACATCGGCTCGACCACCGAGAATGGTCTGCATCACTTGGTCTACGAAGTGGTCGACAACTCCGTGGATGAAGCGCTGGCCGGCTATTGCGACCGCGTGGACGTGACTATCCACATCGACGATTCCATCACTGTGACCGATAACGGCCGCGGCATTCCCGTCGATATGCACAAAGAAGAAGGCGTCTCCGCCGCCGAAGTGGTGATGACCAAGCTGCACGCCGGCGGCAAGTTTGACTCCAACAGCTACAAAGTATCCGGCGGCCTGCACGGCGTCGGCGTGAGCTGCGTGAACGCACTCTCAGAATGGCTGCACCTCGAGATTTGGCGCGACCTCTACACCTGGGAGCAGGATTATCACAAAGGCATCCCCGATGCACCGCTAAAGCGCGAAGGCAAAGCGGGCAAGAAAACCGGCACGAAGGTCACTTTCAAGCCTGACGCCACCATCATGGACGCCACGGTCTTCAATTACGACACCTTGGCGCAGCGCCTGCGCGAGCTCGCGTTTCTGAACAAGGGCCTCACCATCACGCTCACCGACGAGCGTGTCGATCCGGCCAAAACGAGCGAATTTCACTACAGCGGAGGCATCGCCGAGTTCATCAAGCACCTGAATCGCGGCAAGGCCGTGCTGCACGATAAACCGATTTACTTCGATGGCGAGCGAGAGCTCCCCAATGGCGGCACTCTGACCATGGAAGTCGCGCTGCAATACAACGACGGATATTCGGAAAGCGTCTTCAGCTTCGCGAACAACATCAACACCGTCGACGGTGGATCGCACCTAAGCGGCTTCCGCACAGCGCTCACTCGCACCATCAACTACTACGGCCAGCAGGCGGGCCTTTTCAAGGACGACAAGGAAAGGAACCTCACCGGCGACGACGTGCGTGAGGGCTTGACTGCCGTGGTCAGCGTAAAGCTGCCGCAGCCACAGTTCGAAGGCCAGACCAAGGGCAAGCTGAACAGCGACATCGCCGGCGACGTGACGCGGTTGGTGAATGAAAAGCTCGGCGAATACTTCGATAAGAACCCTTCTGTGATGCGCAAGATCGTCGGGAAGGCCATCGATGCAGCGCGCGCTCGCGAAGCCGCCCGCAAAGCCCGCGATTTGACGCGCCGCAAAGGCGCCATGGATTCCGGGGGCCTGCCCGGCAAGCTCGCCGATTGCCAGGAGAAAGATCCCGAGCGTTGCGAGTTATTCCTGGTTGAGGGCGAGTCGGCCGGCGGCACCGCGAAGTCCGGCCGCGACCGCCGCTACCAAGCCATTCTCCCGCTCAAAGGCAAAATCCTCAACGTCGAGAAAGCGCGCTACGACAAGATGCTCGGCCATGAGGAAATCCGCTCCATGATCACCGCCATCGGCACCGGCATCGGGCTCACGGATTTCGACGCCACCAAGCTCCGCTACAACAAGATCATCATCATGACCGACGCCGACGTGGACGGCTCGCACATCCGCACCCTGCTGCTGACGTTTTTCTTCCGTCACATGCAGGAGCTGATCAAGCGCGGGCACGTGTTTGTCGCCCAACCGCCGCTCTATCTGATCAAGAAGGGCAAGAGCCAGAAGTACATCAAGGACGACAAGGAATTTATGCGCGAGATTCTGCGCCGCGCCACCGAGAACTTGGCGGTGGA
>JASHQT010000689.1 GCA_030039005.1 Bryobacteraceae bacterium | reverse complement strand
TAATCGGCAATTTTGAGATAGCGGACGGCGGAGACGCGTTCGGGGCTGACTCGACTTCAAATCCAGACAACAACTTCTTATATGTTTTGCCGCTTGGAGCAGGAAGCCCCGAGTTTACGAGCACAGCGGTGGTTGGTACGGCCACACCAGAACCTTCCACTTTCGGTATCATGCTGGCTGGTTTAGTGGCCTTGATGTTGGTGTCCCGTCGTTCGCGCCGGTCCAGTCATTCGCCCCGACCATAGGAACAACAATGCACGCCGCACCAATCGAGACGTGGGCTTACGGCTTTAACTTTGACGTGCTCAAGCAAGCCGGTATGTCAGAGGAGGCTTTGCTACCCCTACGTCTAACTTGCGAGGGGCATACGTTTCGGACTGCTGCGCCGATCCTTGGGGTGAAGACAGAAGCCGCCGCATCGGAACGGTGGCATTCCTCGGTGCAGGAATTGCAGCGTCTCCTCGGGGTGATAAGGTTGGTAGCTGACGAGTGACCGGCCCGGTCACCAAAGGACAGTTAGCCTATGAACTCGCACACCTCAAAAAGAAACTTCGCCAGCGCGACCCCAAGCGATTGCGAGTGATAAACAAACGCAAGCACGTCAAGATTAATTCAACATTTCACGCCGTGGATGGACCAATCGAACCTTGGGAACGAGTCTCGCCGGAGGTGTTCCGAGTGAACTCACAGACTGATTAGTGGCGATCTAAAATCAGCACGCCGCATGAGCGGCCCAAGATCCGGCCCTGGGCAGTGACGAATCACTACGGCACAAACCGGCTATCGAGAAGGACCCGAAGCGTAAGGTTTTGTCAACAATACGGGGCCGGGGCCACCTGGTACCGACAGTACGAAACCGTGAGTTTGACGCCCAAAAAGAGCAACCTATCGGGGGGGTACTTCTTGTAGAATATCTGAAACCATTCCACGTACCGGAGGTTTCATGAGATTCCGCACCGGATTGCTGTTCGCGACTTTTCTCGTAGCCGCTGTGTCCGCCTATGGGTCCACGATCGTAATTGACAACTTCAGTTGCCCGGATAGCGTTACCTTGGATGGACCAGCCGGAGCTACCGCCTTTAACGCAAGTTTCGTCTCTTGCCCAGGTTCCATTGGCGGGGAACGCGAGGACTTCATTGCCAACTTCACTGAGGGTGGTGCTTCGGGCGGTTCGGCTGGTTCGGTCAGTACAATGAATTCCAACCCTCCCGCTGGCGCAATCACAGGGACCTTTGGAAGTGGGATCATCGGATTCGAGGGAATGGTTTGGGGCAACGGTACTGGCGGCACGTTCATCGACTTGGGCTTGGATCTCGTTGGCGATTCTCTATTAGTCCAGATCCAGTCTGATTCTGGAGGCACTGTTTTTGCATACTTGTCAACTACCTTGATTGCGGACGAATGCAACTGTTCACTTTTCAGTGCGACGTTTTCAGGAGCCCCTGGTTATCAGGACATACTCATTCCCCTATCGGGGACACCAATTGTTACCGGAACGGCGGCAGACCTGGCTGATGTCAATAACATCGATCTAGGTGTGTCCCTGAACACTCCGGGTTCGAGCTTCACCATCGACGCAGTTGATGCCGTGAGTACACCCGAACCTTCGCCACTGCTAATGACGTGTCTGCTTCTCGCAGGTGCGGTGTTTACACGATCATTTTGGCGCAGGTTTGCCCGGCAGTGATTGTCGCGGTATTCGTAAATGTGAACAATCCCGTTAATGGGTGAAGTCGGGGTAATGCGAGGCATTGTTTGAGGAGCTTCAGTAGTGTGGTTTCGCTGCCCACCCATCTCCCCAACCACCGAAAACACCGAAATTCCCCCGTGCCGACCCTCCGGGACCAATGTTCACAGTGGGTTCGAGGATTCCGACGCCTCGTTTTAGGGATGTTTTTCGCCGCGAAATGATGAAATCCGCTATGAAACTGGACCACGTTGGGGAGAGATTCCACCGTCGCTGTCGCCGTGCGATGATGTGAGGAAACGAACATGCTGGAAGGAACCAATGACTTCACTCAGAGATCCTTCACCTAACGACTTTTGCGCCGCCTTCCTCGCGGTCGTGGGCAGGAAAAGAGCGGTGCTTCTCGAATCTTGGCTCAACAACGCGAACCACACCACGTTGATGTGTGGGAAAGTTATTCCCGATATTGCCCGCGAACTTGGCCTGTCTCACTCCCGCGATTACTACGGGATCGATGCGATCTTGTATCACGAAAAGGACACCATTAACTTCCCGGACCTCAGGTCCACTTACGCAAAGTACATCTCCGTTGCCATCGAGCACGAGAACGACTATTGGACCTCTACCGTGGAAATGAACAAACTGCAACTCTTGAATGTTCCGCTCACTGTGCTTATCACGTACCCACCAAACCGAAAGACTGCTGCGAACTGGTTGGAACGGTACGCGTCAATAATTCATGGAGGTGACATCCTCCAGAATGCTTCCACCCGGAGAAGGCAATTAGCGATTTTCGGCTATCCCGGCCCGGAGTGGGATGCTTTCTTATACGAGGGTCGCAGATTCATCCCGCTGGAAGTGGCGAAAGCATCAGCGAGTGCCTAGCCCCAAGTGGCCATCTCCGGCTCGGTAACGTCCCGCCCGTGGGGAGCGTTCTTTATTCAGTTCCCCGTACGACGGCGGACGCGGAAAGCCTCGGCGACACTCCTGCCCAACACGTCCGCCAGCCCCTCGCAGCGATAAGGTATTCGCTCATTGCGTAGCGGGAGAATTCCGCTTTTCTTTCAGGCGCTGGGCGATGAATAAACAAACCTTGCACAGCTTATGTTCCTCGGGGATCACCCAAAAGCGGCCAATGAGGGTCACCTGAAAAGCGGCCAACGGAACTAAAGCCCAGGACATTGACCAGGACGTGAGGTATACCCTCCGTCGAGTGAATGTCTTGACCGAAGAAAAGAAACAGCAAGTCATCGCGTTGGGGCGGCTGGGGTGGTCGTGACCTGACCGGGGATTTCTGTACCAGTCCAAGCGAGAGACTGGAAGACAGAAAGGACCCGGGAAATGCCGAAAAAAACATTCGCGCCGGAGCAGATCGTGACCAAGCTGCGGCAGATTGAAGTGCTGGTGAGCCAAGGCAAGACCGTGCCGCAGGCGTGCAAGGAAGCCGCCATCACGGCCCAAACGTTCTATCG
>JASHQT010000688.1 GCA_030039005.1 Bryobacteraceae bacterium | reverse complement strand
ACGGGCACATCGCAAGCTTCCGCTAGTTCCAGCAAACTGGAAAACCGCGGGTCCCAGGGAACCGTAAGCCCGCTTCGCGCGAATGAAATTTGAGGGCCGGCGCCGGGTTCTCCCGAGGGAGCGTGCACCGGCGGGTGGGAGGATCGCGCAATTCCCGGGGTGATCGGCGCTTCCGGACCAAACACCTCGGCATGAATCCGCGTGGAAGCCGCGCCCCATGTCTTCAATCCTTCCCTCAGTTGCTTAAGAAATGATGTTGGACCGCACAGGTAGAAATCCGCGTCGCGGGCTACGCCGAGGCGATCGAGCAGCGGCGTGTCCACATGCCCTACCGAGTCGTAATCCACGCCCAGTTGATCCACGGAATCGGGTTTGCTGTAGACGATATGGCTTCGGCTGTTCGGGAGCGTTTGCAGGAGTCCACGCGACTCGTCTGCAAACGGATGCTCGGCTCGCTTACGCGCTCCGTAGATCCACCAGACCTCACGACGCGACGCGGCCGATGCGAGCGAGTGCAACATGGCGAGTACGGGCGTTGCCCCGATGCCGGCACTGAGTAAAACCACCGGCGCGTCGCCGGGCGCCAAAGTGAAACCTCCTCGAGGCGCACTCACCTCCAGGCTATCGCCGACGCGTACGCAATTGTGAAGATACGAGCTGACGGCCCCGTTCACCTCGTGTTTGACGCTCACCCGGTAAGTCTTATCGCCGGGCATCCCCGACATCGAGTAGTTCCGGAGCAGCATGGGGCCGTCCGGTGATGTTCGCAACCGTAACACCAGAAACTGTCCGGGCACCGCGCCCGGCAGCGAGGCGCCATCGGGTTGCTCGAAGTACAACGACACAACGCCGGCAGTTTCGCGCTCCAGCCGGACCACTCGCATCGGCCGAAATCCTGGCCATGCCGGTGGCGGCCCGCCCGAAGCCTTGAGCCCGGGATTCCCCGCCTCTGAAGGATTCTGCTCGGCAATCGCTTTTAAAGACCTGTTCCATCCCTGGCTGAGCGCCGGCACTCGCAGCGAGCGCTCGAGTTGTTCGCGCGAGGGGTTTGGCAAATAAAGCAGGGCATCAATGGCGGCCACGGTGATGCGCTCAGGGCCATCCGCGACTTTCACGATCTCGTCGCCAGCCCCCACTTCACCCTCTTCCAGAACGCGAAAATAGAAGCCAGGCCGGTGATGGGACACAAGCAGAGCAGCCATTGCCGGCTCCGCCATCCTGATACCCACGCGATAGCATGTGACGCGGGGCTGGGTGACCTCAAAGAGCGCGCTTCCAATGCGGTATCGATCGCCGATGCAAACCTCATCATCGGCTAAGCCGGCTACCGTGAAGTTCTCGCCGAACTGCCCGAATGAAAAATCGTTGCGGCCGAGCTGAGCCTCCCAGTAGCGGTAAGCATCCATCTGATACACCATTACCGCGCGGTGCTCGCCTCCATGCCCGGCGAGATCCCCTTGGCCGTCGCCGTCCAGATTCAGGCGACGTGCCGCAATCCTGCCCTGCACCGGCTGCTTCCAAATCGCGGTGTGGACTTCCTCGCCTCTCCACGCTACGTCACGAGGAAGCCCGACATTGATCGATACCAGCCGTCCCATCGGAGCAAACAACCCCCGTGCGTTCTCTGGCACTTCTGATTCCAGGCGTGCCCCGTGCCGTATGTCCGAGATGCGCGGGGCATAAGCCGGACGCGGCGGCGGTTGGTGTCGAGGCGTCGACCGAAGACAACGCCCGCTTTCCCCCGCTCTTTCTTTTCTTTACCTTGGCGGCGGTGCGCGGCTTGCGTGCGTGGTGGAGCGAAGGAGAACGAAATGAAGATAGTGATGGTGCTGACGTCGCATGATCAATTGGGTAACACTGGCCGCAAGACCGGGTTCTGGCTGGAGGAATTCGCGGCTCCGTACTTTGTCTTCCGGGACGCTGGGGTTGAACTGACGCTGGCTTCGCCAAAAGGAGGACAGCCCCCGATCGATCCGAAGAGCGATCAGCCGGAGAATCAAACTCCCGCAATGACTCGATTCAAGCAGGACGCCGTGGCTCAGAAAGCGCTGTCGGAAACACGTAGGCTGTCCGACATGAAATCCGAGGACTTCGACACGATATTTTACGTGGGCGGTCACGGCCCGATGTGGGATCTCGCCGACAACCCGGATTCCATCGCGTTAATCGAGTCTTTCTACAACTCGGGCAAACCCGTGGCTGCTGTCTGTCATTCGCCGGTCGTCTTCCACCGCGTCATGTATCGGGGCGAGCCTCTCGTCAAAGGCAAACCCGTCACTGGTTTTACGAACGGCGAAGAAGCCGCGGTCGGTTTGACCCACGTCGTGCCGTTCCTGGTGGAAGACGAGCTAAAAGGAATCGGTGGTCTCTACGAGAAGGCGGCCGATTGGGCGCCCTTCGCCGTCGTTGACGATGGGGTGGTGACCGGTCAGAATCCGGCTTCGTCGACTGCAGCGGCCAAGGCGTTGGTGGAATTGCTCGCGGCTCGCAAGGCTGCTTAGCCGCCGGAGCCATCATGATCAGTCTTGCCGGCGCAAAGCGAATGGAGAGGGTGTGGGCCTACGGGCTCATCGGTGTTTGTTTAGGCCTGTTCGCCGGTTCAGCGCTGTCTGGACAACAAGGTTCGTTTCAGGGCAGCGTACCAACGGGGGTAGCCTCGCCCACTCCTGTTGCGCTAACGCTCCAAGGCGCCATCGATCGCGGCTTGCGAAGCAATCTTGGCCTTCTGCTTAGTGGACAGATGAGTGAAATCGCGCGCGGTGAGCGGGTGCGATCCTTGAGCGAACTCCTGCCGCAGGTGACCGGACAAATAAGCGAGAACGCCGAGCAAGTCGACTTGCCAAGCCGTGGGATCGACTTTCATCTTCCCGGCGGCTTCTCTACTCCCGTAGTCGTCGGCCCGTTCCACTATACCGATGCGCGCGCTTACGCTTCCTTCAGCGTCTTTGATTACAACCTTCGCAAAAGCTATCGCGCCGCGCAGGAGGACGAACGCGCCGCCCAACTATCGTTCAAAGATGCCCGCGATTTAGTGGTGCAGGCCGT
>JASHQT010000687.1 GCA_030039005.1 Bryobacteraceae bacterium | reverse complement strand
CTACACTGAAGGAGAATGCGCGCCGCGGTCATGTTTCTGGCGCTGGTTTTCGGGATGCTGTTGAGCGCCCAAAGCGGTCCGGACATCCGCGTAGACGTGGACCTGGTGACGGTGAGCTGCTCAGTGACGGACGTGAACGGGGCGCCGGTGAGAGGGCTCAAGCGCGAGGATTTCGCGCTGCGCGACAACGGACAGCCGCGTGAGATCCGGGATTTTTGGCAGGAAGCGGACCTGCCGCTCACCATCGCTTTCGTGGCGGACGTAAGCGGTAGCCAGGCGGGATTCATCCGGAGCCATCGCGAAGCGGTCGGCCAGTTCTTCCAGCAGGTGATGACCCCGCGCGACCGCGCGATGGTAGTGGAAGTGGCGAGCCAGGCGCGGCTGCTGACCGATCTCACCGGTTCGCCGGACGATTTGAACGCGGCCGTGGAAAAGATCGGGACGGCGGCGGGCAAGCATTCACCGCCGCTCGGGCCGCCCTGCCGGAACGCGCATTTTCCGCACACCTGCGGCGGAACGGCGCTGTGGCACGGAGTCTATAACGCCGCCAAGCAATTGAAGCCGGTGGGTGGACGCAAGGCGATCATCATTCTTTCCGACGGTATGGATACCGGCAGCGATGTGGGCTTGACGGATGTGATTGAAATGGCGCAATCGGCGGGCGTGGTGGTTTACTCGATCAAATACGCCAATCCGATGCGCTTCCTGTCGCTCGCGGCAACCATCGCGCAAGCGGTCAGCCGCGGGTTAGAGCGGCTGGCGCGCGAAACCGGCGGGCTGAATTTTCCGAATCCGGGCCACAAAATCTCGGATGTTTTCGCGCAAATCGAATCCGATCTGCGCAACATGTACGTACTCGGTTTCAACCCGCCGTCCGAGGCTCGCGATGGCCAGCTTCACAAGCTCGCGGTGACCGTGGAGAAGCCGGACGTGAGCGTGCGGTCGCGAGCGGGCTATTGGGCCGTAGCTGGCGGGGCGGAAAAACCTTAGCGGCGCGATATCCCCCGACCTGGAGCCCAAGCTCACTTCTGCCGATAACTCTATTGATATGTGTCGTCGTGTGTGTTTGGGTGGGTGTTCAGGCCGCGCGATCCTGGCACTGGCGTTGCTGGTTGTCCCCATCGCCGCGCAAACGCAACTGGAGCCCGCGCTGTGGCGCTTCGCAGATCCTAACTCCAAGAGCGTCATCGGGATCGATTGGGCGCGTATCCGCAGCTCGGCCGCAGGTGCGGCGATGCGCCAAACGTTGACGACTCCCGGCGCGCTGGCGGGGCTGGTGGTGCTGAAGCTGCTCGATTCCATCGATCGCGTTTTGATCTCCTCGCCTGCCGGCCCTTCCGCCGCCGGTTCCAGTGTCGATTCGCAGGATTCGCCCGTGATCGTCGCTATCCAGGGCCGCTTCGATGCCGTCGAAGTGCGCAAGCTCTTCGCCCTCTCCGGCGCCAAAGCGCAATCCTATAATTCGTTCCAGGTTTACCGGCCGCAGCCCAAATCAAATCAAGAGAACGCAAATCAAGCCCAGAAAAATCAGGCAACGACAAATCAAGCCCAGACAAACAAAGACAGCGCCTGGGTCCTGTACGACGCTCACACCATTTTGTGGGGCGACGCTCCGCTGGTGTTCGCCGCGCTGGATCGCAACGAATTCGGGCCGCCCGTCGGTCCCGCGCCCAAGCCGGGGTCGCTCGCGGCGCGCGCGGCCGAACTGGAAGCGAAATACCAAGTCTGGGGCATCCTAGACGTGGAGGAAGTCGAATCGAGCGATGCCCTCACTGCCCTGTTCCATGGCAACGAATGGGCCACGGCCGTCCAAGGTGTCGAAGGGGGTCTGAACCTGGGAACCGGCCTGGACGCCGATTTTATCTTGCACCTGGCCTCGGACGACGCCGCCAAACACGTGATCGCGGATCTGGCCAGCGCCGTGACCGCGGCCGCCAAAGACAAAAGCGTCGGTGCGCAAGCCCAGGATCTGGCGAAGAAGCTGAAGTTCACCGTGGACGGCAGCGCCGCCAAAGTCAGCCTGCACATGAACCAGCAGGAACTCGAGCAGATCGCTCAAACATTTAAGGCCGGAGTTCAGTCAGAGGCGCGCGCCGCGACAGGGAACACCGGTTCCGCGCTTGTACTCACGCCCGCCACGCCCCCCAAGCCGGCCACGATCCGCATTGAAGGGCTGGACGACGGCACGCGCGAAATCCCCTACCGACCGTCAGACCAATAATTACCGGATATTGCACCGACATTACGGCGCTCGTCTTGTCCTCGTGTTTTTACCAGTGTTATAGTCTTCCAATGACACTGCGCACGGGGGTCTACATCGTCCCCACGAATCGCTGGTACATTGAACGGACGGTCTGGCTGATCGCCGGCATCGTCCTGCTCCTCAGCACGGCGCTGGCACTGTTAGTGCAACCGCTGTGGATTTTGGGAGTCGCCGCAACGGGACTCATATCCATTAACGTCGGGATTACGGGCTTCTGCCCCGTCGGGAACGTGCTGCGCCTGTTCGGTTTTACGCCTATGCTGGGATCCAAAACCCCCACGCGATGGAATCTCTATTTCATGCAAACCGACCGCTGGTATCTCGAACGACGCATCTATGTCGCCGTGGGGTTCAACATTACCGTCGCATCCGCACTGATTCTGTTCTTCAGCAAGTGGTTCGCGCTGTTCACTACGTTCGTCGGCGGCGCGATGGTGTG
>JASHQT010000686.1 GCA_030039005.1 Bryobacteraceae bacterium | reverse complement strand
CTCCGGGAAATCGAACGCGCAATAACCGCTCTCACGCCGGAAGAAGTGGAAGAGCTCTACCTCTGGATGGATAACCACTACCCACAGCCCATCGATGCACGCATCGAGTCCGATCTCGCGGCAGGGCGTTTAGACAACGCCATCCAACGCGCCTTCGACGACGAAAAGAATGGCCGCACAAAGCCCCTTTAAACGCTCATGCAGCATCGCGCTGCCACCCAATTCTGGCGCGAGTACTTCGCCCTTCCAGAAGAGATCCGCCGCCGCGCTGACAAGCGGTACTTGCTCCTGAAGTCCAACCCGCAGCATCCCTCACTACAGTTCAAGAAGATCGGAGAACGTCACAGCCAGGAAATCTGGTCCGCGCGCGTGACGCTCAGTTATCGCGCATTGGCCATTAAGAGGGAAGGCGGCTATCTGTGGTTCTGGATCGGCGACCACAACACGTATAGCGGATTGCTTGGCTAAAGCGTTAGCACTGACGCCGCAAATGGAATCCAGTATACCTCGTCATAAGCGGAGGGGGCACATGAAGTTTGTAATCGCTTTTTCACTCGCGGTATTTCACTCGACATCCTAGCCACGGCGCAAACCGAAATCTGGCGGCATCATCTCTGGCGGCTCGGGTTCCGCCGGCGCGGTAGCATTTGCCGGCGGAGGCCTCCCGGGCGGCACGATCACCGGTGCGCCTTACTCCCCGATGAGTGACCGAACACGTTCAGACCTTCGCCGGCGGCACCCACATCAACCAGTGGCCCAAAAAGCAATTTTCTACCGCGATTCGCAGGGACGCACCCGCATCGAGCGCACCTTCTGTTCACCGGAAGCTTCATCGGCGCCATCTGGCACTTCCTGATCGGCATGTTCGTGCGCAATGCGTCGCAGATGTCCTACCAGCAGTAGTTGATTGGCACGGCGCTCCAAGGCGAAACCATCCACCGCCTCATGACCACCACGCTGGTAACGGTGACGCCGGGAGGGTCCGCACTTAGCGGCTGCGTCAATACGAAGGATCTCGGAACCATCCCGCGCCCGGAATGGCCTAAATATACCGTGGAAGAGGTGTTGAAACCTTGTTCGATCGAGAATACGGTCCCGCCGGACGCCGACGCGCTAACGGTGCTTTCGAAAAATGAGCTTAGGTTTTCTCAAAGACACGACGGCCGAAAACACAAAGGCCCGGGTCTTCCACGATCCGGGCCGCTTTTACTCATGTTGGCGGTCAGCTAGGCTGCCGCTTTGGCTTTGGGTCCCTCTTGCACGGGGATCTCTTGCCGTTTGACTTTCGCCTCGGGGATCGGAACGGTCACTTCGAGCACGCCGTTATTGAACTGCGCGGCCGTCAGCTCGGGCTTCGCCCCCTCGGGCAGCAGGATCGAACGATAGAACGTGCCATAGCTGCGCTCGGTGTGATAGTAGCCCTCACGCTTCTCTTCCTTCTCTTGCTTGCGCTCTCCTTCCACAACGAGCGTATCCCCGTCGATGTGAACCTTCACGTCTTCTTTCTTGACGCCGGGGAGCTCGGCGGTCACGAAGAGTTTACCCTCCTTCTCCTTCACTTCGATCGCGGGAACCCACGCAGCGCCATTTCCGGCGATTCGCGGAGCCGCGCCAAAGATCCGGTCCATCTCCTCGGTGAATTCTCGCATGAGCGCGAACGGATTCACAGCGAAAAGGTTGCCTCGGAACAGCGACGGCAGCTCAAAAGCCGGGAACCGCGCCACTTCCGCGCCCTCCCTTTTCGGATTTTTTACTACAGCGACTTCTGCCATAGTTTTCCTCCTTTCCTCTTAAGAGGGTGCATTTTGCTAACCAGGCCAATCCAATACACCTGCGGAACTACGCGAATTCCGCTGGGGGACATCGCGCAGTTCTTGCGCGTAGCCGCGCAGTCCAGTTGCCGGGCCGTTCGAAACCTTACAGAGACTAGGTAGTTAACATGCACACTCCGCGAAGCAGGAGGTAGGTCTTATGAGAGTTTTGGGCTTCATAGCGGCGGGGTTGCTGTGCTTGGGCGCCAATCAGCTTCTTGGGCAGGAGGAGGAGGAATTCCGTTACGAGTTCACGGTATCCGGGATCGGCGTCTTCAGCAACGGCGTCACCGGACAAGGAGTCCATCAGACTGCGTCCGACGCTGGAGGCGTGCTGGGGACATACCGTTTTCTATTCAACCAATTTAACGGAGTCGAAGTGGACTACGGGCACGCGCAGTTCACCCAGCAGTACGATCTTCTGAAAAACGCGACCGGAATCCATTCAGATCTCAATGAATTCACCGCGTCCTACGTGGTTCGTTATCCCTACAAGAGAATCGCACCGTATGTGACTGCCGGAACGGGAGCCCTCCTGTTTAGCCCGTCGCAGTTTTCGCTGGCCGCTCGACAAGCGGATGCGACGTTCGCGTGGGGCCTTGGCGTGGATGTGAGAATCGCCAAACGTGTCGCGTTCCGCGTGGGCTATCGCGGCCTGCTCTACAACGCGCCCGACTTCGGCATCCCTACTTTCAATACGAAATCGCTCACCACTATAGCGGAGCCGATGGGGGGATTCTCCATTCGCCTCTAGCAATAAAATCCGGCAACGCGTTCAAGCGTTGCCGGGCCAGTCCTTCCCCGTTCTCAGAGCCGCAGCAGGCGTTCGGCGTTGGAATGCGCGATGCGCTCGCGGTCGGCCGTGCTGACCGGCAACTGGTCCAGGAACGCGCGCGCCTTGGCCATCGAGCCGTAGGGATAATCGGCGGAGAACATGATGCGGTCGATGCCCACCTGGAGCAGCAACTCCAGAAAATTCGGAAGGAAATTGAAACCGCTGAAGGTGTAATGGACGTTCTCGCGCAGATATGCGTTCACCGGCCGCTGGAGCCCCGTCGTGGCCGTCGTCATGATGGCGTCCGCGCGCGACTGCATGAACGGAAGCCCTTCGCCCATGTGCCCGACGATGACCTGCAATTTCGGAAATTGATCGAACACGCCGCCCAGAATCATGCGCAGCACGTGGACGGCGGTTTCGATGTGCCAGCCCCATCCGGCATTAGCGAACATGAAGGAAACTTCCGGCGAAAATCCCGAGTACAAAGCGTCCACCACCGGCTGCGGCGGCTGCGTGGGATGGATGTAGATGGGGACGCCGAGCGCGTCGGCGCTCGCGAGAATGGGTGAGAAAAACGGATCGTCCAGATAGCGCCCGCGATGATGCCCGTTGATGAGCGCGCCCTTGAAGCCATAGTCGCCGACGGTGCGATCCAGTTCCGCCGCGGCTTGGTCCGGCGCCGCGATCGGCAGAGCAGCGAACGCGGAGAATCGAGTGGGATGGCGCCTGGCGGCATCGGCAGCGAAATCGTTCGCCTCGCGCGCCATGGCGATCGCATCGGCGGCGTCCAATTGTTCCACGCCCGGAGAATTGAGTGACAGCACCTGCAGGTCGATTCCGGCGGCATCCATTTCCGCGATGCGTCCGGCACGCACTTCGCGTACCCGCTCCAGGATCTGGCTCATCGGGCCGCCGGCTCGCGCGGCGCGTTCCCAAAAGCCTCGGCCGGGCCCATTGAGGAATCCAGGCGTCGCAAAGTGCTCTTCGAGCGTGATGGTCCGCATAGCCTTAGGATCGCGCCCTTTTTGATATACTGCTGGCGGTCGGTTTTCCTCTGGAAAGGAGTCCCGAACGTTGCGACTCGGAATCTTCTCCCTCACCGCGATGGCCGGCGCGCTTTTGCTGGCCTTCCCGCTGCTCGCCCATCATTCTTTCACGGCCGAATTCGACGTCGAAAAGCCGGTGACCATCACCGGCACCGTGACGGGCGTCGATTACGTCAATCCGCACGTGCAGATTTATCTCGATGTCATGGGCGATGACGGCAAAATCGTGAAATGGCATCTGGAGAGCGGACCGCCTAACCAATGGCATCGCGGTGGACTGCGCAAGACGATGCTGGCCAATAGAACCGTGGTCAAGTTCCGCGCCTATCGCGCCAAAGACGGCACGCAGAACTTCGCATTTTTGCGCGACCTCACGTTCTTGAGCGGTCCGGAGAACGGCCAGCATTTTGAACTTTGGATCGGTGGCCTGGACGAACAAGGCCGGCCGATTTATTCCGGGCGTCCCCATGAGTAGAACAGCAACGCTTTTGGCTTTTTGCCTCTTGCCCTGCGGGCTGGTTGCGCAACAGGAACAGTCGCAAGCCAGTGATCCGGCTGCGAAACCGACATCGCGCACCGACGACGGCCATCCGGATCTATCCGGGCGCTGGGGCGGCACGGGCGGGTTCTTCGCGTTCAAGGATGCGGAAGGAACGCACATTTACTTGCCCGCGCGCGAAGCGCCCAAGAGCGAAGATCCCGACGGCAAACTGCGCCGCTATTATTTGCAAGTGGACGGCGACAAGCAGCGCGCCGAGAATCCCAACAAGCCGCCGTACAAACCCGACCTGATGGCGAAGGTCCATCAACTGGATCGCGACGAGAACAAGCTGGACCCGGTGGTGAAGTGCCATCCTCCCGGGGTGCCGCGCATGGGTCCGCCGGCGCGCATCGTGCAGAGCAAGGGCTGGATCGTCTTCATTTATGTCACCGAGCCAGGAAATTTTGAGAGGCTCATTCCCACCGATGGCCGCGCGCATCGCACGGACCTGGACCCGTCGTATAACGGCGATTCGGTGGCGCACTGGGAAGGCGACACGCTGGTGGTGGATGACACCGGCTTCAACGACGACACCTGGCTCGGCAGCGACGGCTGGTATCATTCCGAGGCCTTGCACGTCATCGAGCGCTTCACTCGCAAAGGCGATACGCTGCGCTACGAAGTGACCGTCGAGGACCCGGATGTGTTCACCGAACCTTGGGTGCGCACCCCGCGCGTACTGCGCCTCAACACCAATCCGGCTGACGAGATCTACGACGCGCCGTATTGTCACGCGGTGGATGCGGATCACAT
>JASHQT010000685.1 GCA_030039005.1 Bryobacteraceae bacterium | reverse complement strand
TGGCTGGTAAATCGACACCTGCAATACGCGCCATGTCTTTTCCTTTATTCCTTGGCCTTATCCCTGCCGCTGCTTATGCTTTGGATTGGTGCAGATGACCCGGACCACGCCCTGACGGTGGATCACTTTGCACTTGTCGCACATTTTCTTGACCGACGCTCGCACTTTCATTCGTTCACCTCCGCAGACAAGAGTCTCTGCGCTACATAGCAGGCAAGAGTACCTGCACTACAGCTTCTTAACTATTCTTCCGCGTCCCGGATCGTGCGGCGATAACTCCACCTGCACCTTGTCGCCCGGCCTCACTCTCACAAAATTCGTCTTCGCCGCGCCGGCCGCATGCGCCAGAACCACGGCTTCATTTTCCAACTTCACCTTCACGATCGCACTCGGTAACAGCTCGACCACGACCGCATCCACTGTCACGGCCGCGTCAAAACCCACGGCCCATTGGAAGTCACCGCCACGCAGTGCTCGAAATGCGCCGACAGCGAATGATCCTTGGTGACCGCCGTCCACTTGTCCGGCAGTACGCGCATGTCGGGGGCGCCGGCGTTCACCATCGGCTCGATGGCCAGCACCATGCCTTCCTTCAGACGCGGATTTTCGTTCCGGCGATCCACGTAATTGGGGACCTGCGGCTCCTCGTGCAGTTTTGTGCCGATCCCGTGGCCCACCATCTCGCGCACCACCGAAAACCCGTTCTCCACCACGTGCTGCTCCACGGTGCCGCAAATATCGAACAGCCGGTTTCCGGACCGCACCTTGCCGATCGCCAGCTCCAGCGACTCCTGGGTCACCTTCAGCAGTTTCTTCGCCGACTCATTAATCTCGCCCACCGGCACCGTAATGGCCGAATCGCCAAAATAACCGTTCAACTGCACGCCGGTGTCGATGGAAACGATGTCGCCCTTCTTCAACTTCGTCTTCGGCGAGGGCATCCCGTGCACGATCTGGTCGTTCACCGACGTGCATAGCACGAACGGGTACTTGCTGCCCGCCGCCGACGTGTAATAACCCTTGAAGGCCGGCTTCGCGCCCGCGTCCTTCATCATCTTCTCGGCCGCAACTTCCAGGTCCTGGGTGGTAACGCCTTCCTCCACCATTTTGGAGAGATCCTGGAGGATCTGCCAGACGAGCAATCCGCTTTTGCGCATCTGTTCCAACTCGTTGCGGTTCTTACGGATGATCATCTCCTAGATCTGGCTTCCCGCGAAATTCTTAGATGCAGATCGAGGCGCACACGCGCCCTCTGGACGGGACAGGCTGATACATCCATTATATTGCAAAATCATCCGCTTAAAAAGCCCGACCCTAGGAGACAGTGCTGCGGCGGCCCCGAATCCGGCCGGAGCGCGGAGTGAAACCCTCGTAGTGCCGCATGATTAATTGCGCCTCCACCTGATTCACGGTGTCCATCGCGACGCCAACCACGATCAGCAGCGAAGTGCCGCCGAAGAAGAAGTTGACGTTCAGGCCGTCCAGCAGCCAGCGGGGAAAATACGTATCGATCCAGTTGCCGACCAATGGCAACCGTTGCAGCTTGATGCCCGCGATCATGATCTGCGGAATCAGCGACAGCACCGAAAGGTACAAACCGCCGACTACCGTGATCTTGGTGAGGCTCTTGTTGATATACTCGGCGGTATTCTTTCCGGGGCGAATGCCGGGGATGAATCCGCCGTACTTGCGCATGTTGTCCGCCGCTTCGTTGGGATTGAAGATGATGGAAACGTAGAAGAAAGCGAAGAACATAATCAGCACGCAGAAGAGCAGATAGTAGAGAGGCTGATTACCGCTGAAGGAATCGACTATGCTACTCAGGAACGGCGAATTCTTGACCACCTGCCAATTGGTGAGCGTCTGAGGGAAAGCCAACAACGAGGAAGCGAAGATGACCGGCATCACGCCACCGGCGTTGACCTTGAGCGGCAGATGGCTGGATTGCCCGCCCATCAGCTTGCGGCCCTGGATGCGCTTGGCATATTGCACCGGGATGCGGCGTTCGCCACGCTCCACCAGGACGATGAACCCCACCACGGCCAGCATCACCGCCAGGATGATGATCAGGTGAATGGGGGTCCAGTCGCGCACGCGGAACACGTGATCGTAGATGTTGTCGATGGCGCGGGGCAGGCCCACCACGATGCCGGCGAAGATCAGCAGCGACATTCCGTTACCGATGCCGCGTTCGGTGATCTGCTCGCCCAGCCACATGATGAACGTGGTGCCGGCGGTGAGCGTGAGGACCGTCATCAACATGAATCCGATGCCCGGATTCAGGACGAAGCCGCCTTGGGATTTCTCCAGCGTCAGCGCAATGCCGAAGGACTGGATCACGCCCAGGATGATAGTGAGATAGCGCGTCCACTGCGTGATCTTGCGGCGGCCGAGTTCACCTTCCTTCTGCAGCTTTTCGAGCGTCGGAACCACCACCTGGAGCAACTGCAAAATGATGGAAGCGGTGATATAGGGCATGATGCCCAAGGCGAAAATGGTCAAGCGGCGGAACATGCCGCCGCTGAACAGATCGATAAAGCCGAAGAGCGATCCCGCATTCTGCTGGAAGAACTGCGCCAAGCGGTTGCTGTCGATTCCCGGTGTCGGAATGTGGCCGCCCAGGCGGTAGACCGCCAGCAGCCCCAGCGTGAAGAGAATGCGCTTCCGCAGGTCCGGAATCCGGAACATGTTGGCGATGGTGTCTAACAGCTTCATCGGTGCCTACCTTATTGGGGCTTCGCTGGTGAATCGCTCTCGATAACGCTTCCGGTTCCGCCGGCCTTCTGGATCTTCTCCAGAGCCGATTTCGAGAACAAGTGCGCCCGCACTTCTATTTTACGCGTGATGTCGCCCGAGCCGAGCACCTTGAGGCCCGCGCCGAGCTTTTTGATGACGCCGAGCTCGAGCAGCCGGCCGGGATCGAAGGAATCACCCTCCAGCTGCTCCAGGCGGCCCAGGTTCACGATGGCGTACTCTTTCTTGAAGATGTTGGTAAATCCGCGCTTGGGCAGACGGCGGTGCAGCGGCATCTGGCCGCCTTCAAAACCGCGCATCATGCTGTAGCCGGAGATGGAGCGCGCACCTTTGGCGCCGCGGCCGGAATATTTGCCGCGTCCGGTGCCCATGCCCTGACCGACGCGCTGTTTCTTCTGTTTTTGCCCCTTGGGCGGGCGGAGATTGCTGAGATTCATGATGTAGTCCTTCCCGCCTACTCTTTGACGATCGCCAGCAGGTGCGGGATCTTGGCCACCATGCCGCGGAATGCCGGTGTGTCCGGCCGCTCCACCACCCGGTTCATCTTCTTCAAACCAAGCGAGCGCACGATCACTTTGTGCTTTTCGGGGCAGCAGATGGGGCTGCCGATCAGCTTAATCTTGATGGTCCCTGTCGTTCCGGCCATTAGCTTACCTTCTCCTGCGCGAGGCCTCGCAGATCCGACGTCTGGCTGCGGTCGCGCAACTGCTCCAGCGCATTGATGGTGGCCTTGACGACATTGTGCGGGTTGCGCGAGCCGATGGATTTCGTCAGCACGTTTGGAATCCCTACCGCCTGAATCACGGCGCGCACCGGGCCGCCGGCGATCACGCCGGTTCCTTCGGGCGCGGGCTTCAGCAACACCATGCCGCTGCCGAAGCGCCCCAGCACCATGTGCATGATGGTGGTCTCCTGCACGTTCACCTTGCGCAGGTTCTTTTTCGCCGCCTCAATTCCCTTCTTGATCGCGGCCGGCACTTCCTTGGCCTTGCCGGTGCCGAAGCCGACGATCTTGGCTCCCGGATCGCCGATCACCACCAGCGCCGAAAAGCTCAGGTTCTTGCCGCCCTTGACCACCTTGGTGACGCGATTGATCGACACCACCTGCTCTTTGAGGTTCAAGCTATTGGCATCGATGCGTTTGCCGTTCGCTGTAGCCGCCATCGTTAAAACTCCAATCCTGCTTCGCGCGCGGCGTCGGCCAGGGCCTTGACGCGCCCGTGGTAGAGAAAGCCGCCGCGATCGAACACCACTTTGCTGATGCCCTTGGTTTTGGCGCGCTCGGCGATCAGCTTCCCGATCTGCTTGGCGCCCGCGAGGTTGCCGCCATTGCCGACGCTCGAGTTCTTTTCGCCCGAAGACGCCGAAGCGAGAGTGGCGCCGTGGCGGTCGTCGATCACCTGCGCGTAGATATGTTTCAAGCTGCGGAACACGGCCAGCCGCGGCCGCTCCGCGGTGCCCTTGATTTTGAGGCGCGTGCGCTGGTGAATGCGGACGCGCACGTCGTTTTTCGAAGATTTCGGCATTTACTTCGCTCCCGTGCCCGCGGTCTTGCCGGCCTTCTTGCGCAGCACTTCGCCGGTGTAGCGGACACCCTTGTTCTTATACGGGTCGGGCGGGCGCAGCGCGCGAATATTGGCAGCCACTTGTCCCACTAGTTGCTTGTCGTAGCCGCTCACCACCAGATGCGTCTGTTTATCGACTTTCATATCCACACCCTCGGGCAGCAGGACTTCGATGGGGTGCGAATAGCCCAGCGTGAACGTGGCGATTTTGCCTTTGACGTCGGCGCGGTAACCGGTGCCCGTGATGTCGAGCTCGCGCGTAAAGCCGGTGGACACGCCCTGGACTGCGGCGGCGGCCAGCGCCCGGGTGAGCCCGTGCAGAGCCGCATGCTGGTCGGAAGCGCGCAGGAATTCCAGATGCCCGTCCGCCTGGCGGCCTTCGATGCCGTCGGGTACCGGCACGCGCAGTTTGCCCTTGGGGCCTTCGACCACCAACTGGGCGCCCAGGGTGACTTTGACGCCCTTGGGTAACGGGATGGGTTTCTTACCTACTCTTGACATGGTTGGACCTCATTACCACAACTGGCACAGTACATTACCACAGTTGGCACAGAACTTCGCCGCCGACGCGCTCTTTTCGCGCCGTGCTGCCGGTCATCACGCCGCGCGGCGTGGTCAGAATATTGATGCCGAGCCCGCCCAGCACCTTGGGAACTTCCCTGCTGCCGACGTAGACGCGGCATCCGGGCCGCGAGACGCGCTCGATGCGCGAGATCACCGGCACGTTTCCCGGCGTGTACTTCAGATAAATGCGGATGCTTCTCTTCGCGCCCTCTTCGGCCAATTTGAAATTGACGATAAAGCCTTCTTCCTTGAGAATCCGGGCGATCTCCATCTTGAGCTTGGAGGCCGGCACATCCACCTTGGGATGGCGCGCCGACTGCGCGTTGCGAATCCGCGTCAGCATGTCGGAGATTGGATCGGTTATGGCCATGTTTCTGCTCCGAGGCTCCTTTCCTTACCAGCTCGCTTTGATCACGCCGGGAATTTCGCCCGCCACGGCGAGCTGGCGGAAACAGATCCGGCACAAATTGAACTTCCGAATATAGCCGCGCGGCCGGCCGCAGCGGAAGCAGCGGTTGCGCAGCCGGATCTTCACCCGCATGGGCGTGTTCTTGTCGGCCGCCATCCTGGCCCGGGTCTTGTCTTCTTTCGCGATTTTCGCTGTGGTCGCCATGTATTCCCTATCTTCCTCGGTATTCCTTGTCTTCCCTGTCTTCCTCGTATTCCGGTTTTACTGCCGGAACGGCATCCCCATGTGCTTGAGCAACGCCAGACCCTCGGCGTCGGTTTTGGCGCTGGTGGTGATCGAAATGTTCATGCCCTTGACCTTCTCCACCTTGTTGTAGTCGATCTCGGGAAAAATCAACTGGTCGCGCACGCCGAGGGTATAATTGCCGCGCCCGTCGAAACTCTTCTGCGAAACGCCGCGAAAGTCGCGCACGCGCGGCAGCGCGACGTTCATCAGCCGGTCCAGAAATTCGTACATACGGTCGCCCCGCAAGGTGACCATGGCACCGATGGACATGCCTTCCCTCAGCTTGAAGGCCGCGATGGATTTCTTGGCCTTGGTCACCACGGGTTTCTGGCCCGCGATAGCCCCCAGTTCGTTCACCGCTCCGTCCATGAGCTTGGGGTTCTGCGTGGCTTCGCCGAGGCCGATGTTGACCGAAACTTTCTGGATCTTCGGCACCGCCATCACGTTCTTGTAGCCGAACTCCTTCACCAGAGCGGGAACCACGCTCTTTTGATAATGCGCTCTGAGCCTTGCTGCCATGTCTTTCCTCTAGCCTTTCGTGGTCATCCCTGCCGTGATCAACCTTTGGTGTCTAGCGTCTCGCCGCTCTTCTTGGCGATGCGGGTGCGCCGCGTCCCGGTCCCGGCCGGCTCCACTTTGTAGCCCACGCGCGTGGCAACGCCGCCCGAGGTCAGCAGCATCACGTTGGAAATGTGGATGAAGCTTTCCTTCTCGGCGATGCCACCTTTCACCTGCCGCTGCGGATTGGGGCGCGTATGGCGCTTGATCATCGAGATACCCTCGACGATCAGCCTGCCATGCCAGCGGTCCACGTCGATTACCTTGCCGGTCTTTCCCTTGTCGCGCCCGGCGATCACTTTCACCTGGTCGTTCTTCTTGATCCTGGTTTTATGAAACACTTTGGGAGCCGGACGTTTCGCCATCAGATCACCTCCGGCGCGAGCGAAACGATCTTCATGAAACGCTTGTCGCGCAGCTCGCGCGCCACTGGGCCGAACACGCGCGTGCCCACCGGCTCACCCACTTCGTTGATCAGCACCGCGGCGTTGGAATCGAAGCGAATATAGGTGCCGTCCTTGCGGCGTGACTCCTTGCGCATCCGCACGATTACGCAGCGCACCACCTTGCCCTTCTTGATGGGCGATTCCGGCGTGGCTTCCTTGACGCTCGCGGTGACGACGTCGCCCAATCCGGCGCGTAATCCCAGGTCTCCGCCGCGCGGCAAAATGCACTGCAGCTTGCGGGCGCCGCTGTTGTCGGCCACCTCGAGAATCGTCCGCATCCCAATCATGCTTGCCTCCCGCTATCCGGTGCGTTCTTCAATTTCTTAGCGCGCGGCGATTTGGCGCCCGAAGTCGGCTGCATCAGTTCCAGATCCACGGCGCCCGGCTCGACGGCCACTTGCACCGCCCGGCGCAGCACTTCTCCCAGCCGCCAGCGCTTCAATTTGCTCATCGGGCGGCACTCGATGATCCGCACCGTGTCGCCCACCTGCGCGGTCTGCTGCTCGTCGTGAGCGTAAAACTTCCGGCGCTTGTTGATGATGCGCTTGTAGACCGGATGGGGAACGCGCCGCGTCACTTCCACCACGATGGTCTTGGTCATCTTGGCCGAAACCACCTGGCCCACTTTTTCGTTTTTCGTGCCGCTTTTTGGGGTTGGACCCTTTTCTGCCGGCGATGTCGTCGCGCTGTTGGCCATGACCTACTTTCCCTTCTTCTTTTTCTTCGGGCTGGGCTCGGGCGCGCTTTCCGGATGCAGTTCGCGGTCGCGCAGGATGGTGAGAATCCGCGCACGGTCCTTGCGCATCCCGCGCACTTTCTTCAGCCCGTCGGCCTGGCCCATGCTCATTTGGAAACGCAGCCGGAAATCCTGCTCGCCCATTTCAGCCACCTGCCGGCGCAGCTCGTCGCTATCGAGTTCCCGTAGTTTTTCTGCTCTCATCTTTCGGTTTCTCCGGCTCCCTGACGGTCGCGGCTCATTAGATCGCGGCTCAGCTTATCCGTGGTTCTCCTCGCGGCTCACCAGCTTGGTGGGCAGCGGCAGTTTGCCCGCCGCCAAGCGGAACGCCTCTTCGGCGGTCGCTTTCGGCACGCCCTCCATCTCGAACAGAATCTTGCCGGGCCGGATCACCGCCACCCACTGTTCGGGCGCGCCCTTGCCCTTGCCCATACGGGTTTCCGCCGGCTTCTTGGTAATGGGCTTGTCGGGAAACAGCCGGATCCAAACCTTGCCGCCGCGCTTGATGAAGCGCGTCATGGCCACGCGGGCGGCCTCGATCTGCCGGTCCGTGATCCAACCGCAGCGCATGGCTTTTAGACCGAAGTCGCCGAACGCGAGCGAGGAGCCGCGCCAGGCTTTGCCGGTCATGCGGCCGCGCTGCTGTTTCCTGTATTTGACCTTTTTGGGCATCAACATGGCGATGTCGTTTCCTTATTCCTTGTTCGGCTCCGTCTTGCTGGGCTCACTGCCCGGCTCACCCGTCTTGTTTTCCTGCTTCCAAGAGGGCTGCGGCGGCGCGAGCGGCGGTAGAATGGGGGCCACGCGGGGCGTCGTGCTCACTTCAGGAACCGGCTGTACCACCGGACCTGCGCCCTCGGGCGCCGGAGGCGCAAAGGGAGCCGGGGGACGTCTTTCGCCTCGGTCGCCGCGCTCGCGGCGGTCCCGCAAAGGCCTACGCGGCTCGGGCTCATTGCGCAACGAATCGCGCCGGCCGCCGTCCAAAATCTCACCCTTATAGGTCCAGCACTTGATCCCGATCACGCCGTAGGTCGTATAGGCCTGCGCGAATCCATAATCCAGATCCGCCCGCAACGTGTGCAGCGGAAGCTGCCCTTGCAGATACCATTCGCTGCGCGCGATTTCGGCGCCGTTGAGCCGTCCCGAAACTCGTACCTTGATGCCCTTGCAGCCGAAGCGCAGCGCCGAATCGACCGCCTTGCGCATCGCTCTGCGGAACGCCACGCGCTTTTCCAGTTGCAGCGCGATCGATTCGGCCACCAGCTGCGCATCCAGCTCCGGCTTGTGCACTTCCTGGATGTCGATGAAGACTTCGCGCTTGGTCTTTTTCGCCAGGTCGCCTTTGAGCTTCTCGATCTCGGCGCCTTTGCGCCCGATGATGATGCCGGGCCGCGAAGTGCGGATGGTCACACGCAGTTTGTTGCCGGGACGGTCCACTTCCACGGAGCTGACGCCCGCCGATTTCAAACGCTCGCGCAGCGCATTCTTCAGCTCCAGGTCTTCCCGCAGCAGCCGCGCGTAATCCTGCTTGGCAAACCAACGCGACCGCCAGGTCTTGGTCACTCCCAGACGAAAGCCGTACGGATGTACTTTCTGTCCCACTATGCGTTCTCCTCAGCGGCGGCCGTTTCCGCGGCGCCCTGCTTGTCGCTGACCTCCACCACGATGTGCGAGGTCCGCCTTTGATAGCGATAGGCGCGGCCCATGGGCGCCGGCCGGATGCGCTTCTGCCGCGGGCCTTCGTTCACATACGCCCCGCTCACCACCAGCGCGTCCACGTCAACGTCGTTATGCCGATTCTCGGCGTTGGCGATGGCCGAATCGAGCACCTTGAGCACCG
>JASHQT010000684.1 GCA_030039005.1 Bryobacteraceae bacterium | reverse complement strand
TTGCGACTGGGGACCGAGCGATCCGATCGCGGTGCCGCGCTTTGCGATGGAGATGCGCCGCCGGCGGCATTCGGAATCCCTGATCCAGTCGATCGTCTTCGATGTCCCGGTGCGGTTCCTCAGCCAGTGCGCGAAATTCCGCATCCGCCCGGAGGCGTCGAAGCCCGCTTCCACTGCCGTAGCTGCGTAGGAGCACGGGCTTGCAAATCGGTCGGGAACGATCGCTGGACCTTACATACTGCACCAGCATTCATCCGGCGGAGGGCTGGGAGAACGTCGAACGCAACATCCGGCGGTACGCTCCGGCGCTTAAACAAACGCTTTCGCCCTCCGCTCCCTTCGGCTTGGGATTGCGGCTCTCGGCGCGAGAAGCCAAGGAGTTGCTCGCCGGCGACCGCCTGGCGCGCTTCGCCGGTTTTCTCGAGGACCACGGCCTGTATGTCGCCATTCTCAACGGGTTTCCGTACGGGCCATTCCATGGGGTCGCGGTCAAGGAGAACGTATATGCTCCGGACTGGCGCGACAACGCGAGGGTCGAATACACGCTCGATCTGATCGAAATCCTCCGCCTGCTTTTGCCTGCGGGTATGGACGGCAGCGTGTCCACCGCCCCGTTGTCCTTCAAGGCCTGGATGCCGCCAGATGCTCTGGAAGCCGGCTGGGAGGGAATGATCGGAAAGCTGATGCAGGTCGCCGAGCGCCTGGTGCGGATCTGGGACGAGGAGGGCAAGCTCATTCACGTGGACATTGAGCCGGAGCCCGCCTGCGTCATTGAGAACACGGCCGAAGCGGTTGAGTTTTTCCAGAACCAGCTCGTGCCCATCGGTGCGCCGCTGCTGGCCAAGGCTTGCGGCCTGGGAATCGACGCCGCCCGCGCGCAACTGCTGAAACATGTCCAGCTCTGTTTCGATTGCTGCCACTTCGCGGTGGAACACGAGCAGCCGCTGAAGGCCCTGCAGCGACTCCACTCGTCGGGAATCCCGATCGGCCGCATACAACTGAGCTCAGCGCTCCGAGCTAATTTTCCCGCCGACCCAGCGGGAGCCCAAATCACCGCCCGCAAGCTGGGCCCTTTCACCGAAACCGTGTACCTGCACCAAGTGGGTGAAAAGCGCGGCGAGCGCACGCGGGTGTTCCCGGACCTCGACGACGCGCTACGGGAAAGCCAAGCCGACGCCCCAGGAACTAAAGAGTGGTGCATCCACTTCCACGTTCCGCTGTTCACTGCCGAATACGACGGGTTCGCCGGAACTCAGGACGAGACGGCGGCTGTTTTGAAGGCAGCCTACGAAACGGATTTCACGACACACCTGGAGATCGAAACGTACACGTGGGAAGTGCTGCCGGCGGGGCTGAAGATGGACTTGCAGGCGTCCATCGAGCGGGAGTACGAATGGGTGCTGGCCCAGATTCCCGGCGCGGTAGCAGCCCGCAGGACATAGGGACATGCAGAAAACCGCCGTCATCAATCTGGTGGGGCTCTCCCCGAAGCTGCTCGGACCGCATATGCCGCAACTCTCGCGCTGGGCGAAAGAGGCTTCGCTCACGCGGATTCGGCCGGCGCTCCCGGCGGTAACGTGCACCGCCCAGGCGAACTACCTAACAGGCAAATACCCGGAGACGCACGGAATCGTCGGAAACGGCTGGTATTTCCGCGACGAGTGCGAGATCAAGTTTTGGCGCCAATCGAACAAGCTGGTGGAGGCCCCGAAAATCTGGGAAGTCGCCAAAGCGGCCGACCCTTCGTTCACGTGCGCCAATCTGTTCTGGTGGTACA
This sequence comes from Bryobacteraceae bacterium, assembly GCA_030039005.1. Next base: position 4,990 of record JASHQT010000684.1, on the reverse strand, counting down.
ACATGTACCTGACCGCGGATTACTCGGTGACGCCGCGGCCGATGTATCCGGCCGACGGGCGCAAGCTGCCTGACGTGTACACCGATCCGCCCGAGCTCCGGGACGAGTTGCAGCAAACGCTGGGAACCTTTCCCCTGTTCGATTTCTGGGGCCCGCGCGCTTCCATTCGGTCTACACGCTGGATCGCCGAATCCGCCAAGCAGGTGGAAGCAAAATTCAACCCGACGCTCACGCTGATCTACCTCCCGCATCTCGATTACGGCATGCAGCGCTCGGGATCGGATATCGGGGCGATTCAAAAGGATCTCCAGGAAGCGGATGAAGTAGCGGGGGACCTCATTTCGTTTTACGAGTCTCGCGGCGCGCAAGTGGTGGTGTTATCGGAATACGCGATCGTGGATGTGAGCCATCCCATTCACATCAACCGCGCCCTGCGGGAGCATGGCTGGATCGCGGTTCGCGAGGAGCTCGGCCTGGAGTTGTTGGACCCGGGCGCCAGCGCCGCGTTCGCCGTGGCCGATCACCAGATCGCACATATCTACGTGAAAGACCCGGCCCGAGTCGCCGAGGTGCGCGCAATTGTGGAACAGCTACCGGGCGTCGAGGAAGTGCTCGACCGCCGCGGCATGGCCGGGCGGCATATCGCCCATCCGCGCGCCGGTGAGTTGTTCGCCATCGCGCGACAGAACGCGTGGTTCACCTATTATTACTGGCGGGACGATCGAAAGGCTCCCGATTTCGCGCGCACGGTGGAGATTCACCGCAAGCCCGGATACGATCCGGTGGAGTTGTTTCTGGATCCGAAGATGAAGATGCCGATGCTGTCGGTGGGTTGGAAAGTGGCGAAGCGAAAGATGGGATTCCGCAGTCTGCTGGACGTGATCCCGCTCAATGCGTCCCTGGTGCGGGGTTCGCACGGCCGCGCGGAAGCCGGGGCAGACGACTGCCCGGTTTTCCTGAGCCGTAATCAAAACCTTCAGGGCATAGAATCGATCGATTCAACCGAGGTCTTCGCCGCGATGTTAGATCACCTCGCTCTCCCCGAAGCGGTCCCGCAGGCACTGAAGAAAATCTGAGCTCGCTGGCACTGTTCTTGCACATTGATTTCGGGAACTGTGCATCAGTTGCCCGAACGGGAGGACCTATGACACAGCAATTGGCTTTGTCGAGCCCGGAGTTGGATTTAGTCCGGGAACTGCTGGAAGGCGAGCAGAAAGAACTACTTCTAGAAATTCGGCATACCGATACGGCCAACTTTCGCACTGGCCTGAAGGCGCGCCTTACCACTGTGGAGTCGTTGATTCGCCGCGCCCAGGCTTTGTTAGACATCGAAGCAGCGGGATGCGGGACGCGAAGGTGAACCGCTCTCAGTCGATGGGTATTACAAGTTCAATCCGCGGATGCGTGGACGAGTTGAACTTGCTCAATCTCTTTTGCGCGGACCAATACTTGCGATATCTGGCTCGTAATGTGTAATTAACGTCGTCCGAGAGGCCGTTAAAATGATAGCGGCCGTCTTGGCCGGTAATGTAAGAAATTACCGACAGCGTGACTGTGTTTTCCAGTTGAACCACTGCGCCAGGCAACGAGTTGCCTGCCTTATCGGTGACAACGCCGGTAACGCCGCGAATTCCCGACTGGGCCGAGCAAGGAGCTATGGCGGCCAGCAGCACGAGAATCAGGATCGCGGCTTTATTTCTGAACGTATGCACCCTGACTGCAGGGGTGCATGCGGATCACCAAATTCGGTTTTATCCCGTGGCATGCTAAGTGCTCTGACTTAAGCGGGTTCTGCCATGATTGCCCGCTCACTCACCGAAACGCTCCTGTTTGCCGCCCTGTTATCGACCCCATTGCTGGCCATGCCGCATGTAGCAGCGGCCCCAGGAGACGCGGCGAGCGATGGAGGCACGGTTTGCGGCGAAGTACTGTCCGTGGATCTCTTTAACCAGACGTTTCTCGTACTGGAGGGGGCCAAGCTTGTCGAAACCTTGCCATTTTCCCGCTGGACGGATTTCGTCACACGCACCAAGGACGCAAAGGGCCGCAGCCATCTCCAGGCGCTCGATCCAACGGACGTGCGAACCGGGGACCGGATTTGCATCTCACTCGACGCGAGCGGCGCCACGGCCGACCGCATTGAGGTTTTGCCGGGCCGTCGCGCAACCGAAGTCGCACGCGCTTGCGCGAAATGACGCAGGCTGCGGCGACAACTCCAGCGTTTCCATAAACAAAACAGCTCTGACCGTGGCCGCCGGCATGCTTCCTAGCGTGCGTTGAGAGGGGCCACTATGCAGGAAACCCAGGCCAGTTCATGGCGCAGCGAGCGGCCGGTCTACGTGGACTTGCTGCCGCCCTGCAACCAGGCGTGCCCGGCGGGCGAGAACATTCAGGCGTGGCTACAGCTTGCCGGAGCAGGCGACTATCGGCGGGCGTGGAGTACGCTGGTGCTCGAAAACCCGTTGCCGGCGGTGGTGGGCCGCGTCTGCTATCGGCCCTGCGAAGGAGCTTGCAATCGCGGACAGTTCGATCAGGAGGTCGGAATCCACGCCGTGGAGCGCTTCCTGGGCGATGAAGCGATTCGGCAGGGCTGGCCATTAGAGGTGGACGCAGCGCCCTCCGGCAAGCGCGTGTTGATCGTCGGCGCGGGACCTTCGGGTGTGTCCGCCGGCTACCATTTGCGTCGATTTGGACACGAGGTGACGATTCTTGAGGCAGGTGCCAAGGCGGGCGGCATGCTGCGCTTCGGGATTCCCGAATATCGCCTGCCGCGGCACGTTCTGGACGCCGAGATCGCGCGCATTGAAGCGCTGGGCGTCGCGATCCGCCTCAACGCCAAGGTGGACGATCTCGCCGAGGCGATGCGGGAGGGCGGTTTCGATGCCGCATTCCTGGCAACGGGTGCGCATCTTGCCAAAAAAACCGCCATTCCCGCGGCCGACGCGAGCCGCATCCTCGACGCGCTGAGCGTCCTGCGCGGCATGGAACTGGGCGAAAGGCCGCTGCTCGGACGCCGCGTCCTGGTTTACGGCGGCGGAAACACGGCGCTGGACGTGGCACGTAGCGCGAAACGGCTGGGCGCGGCCGATCCGCTGATCGTGTATCGACGCACGCGTGAGAAAATGCCCGCGCATGATTTCGAGGTCCAGGAGGCGATCGACGAAGGCATTCGCTTCCAATGGCTCTCCACCATCAAAGAAGCCGGCGAGGGATCGTTCCTTGTCGAAAAGATGAAGCTGGACGCGACCGGATTCCCGCAACCCACGGGCGAGTTCGAGGAAATCGAGGCGGACTCGCTGGTGCTGGCGCTGGGCCAGGATGCCGACTTGCGCTTTCTTGTAAACCTGCCCGGGCTGGAGATCGCCGATGGCGTGGTGAAGGTGGACGCACACATGATGACCGGCTGTCCGGGCGTGTTCGCCGGCGGCGACATGGTCCCGTGCGAGCGCACCGTCACGGTGGCGATCGGGCATGGCAAGAAAGCCGCGCGCCATATCGACGCCTGGCTTCGCGGAGGCGTATACAGCCCGGCGCCCAAGCACACCGTCGCCACGTTCGACCGGCTGAACACCTGGCATTACGCAAAAGTTGCGAAGACCTCGCAGCCGCAGTTGGACCGCGCGCGGAGGGCATCCACGTTTGAGGAAGTAATCGGGGGTCTGGATGAGTCGAACGCCCGTGCCGAAGCGAAGCGGTGTCTGGCCTGCGGGAATTGTTTCGAGTGCGACGGTTGCTTTTACGCCTGCCCCGACAATGCGATCCTGAAGCTCGATCCAGGGCAGCGCTATCGCTTCGATTACGATTACTGCCAAGGCTGCGGCATCTGCTCCCAGGAATGCCCTTGCGGCGCGATCGAGATGGTGCCAGAACCAGCCTAAGCATGCCCCGGTCTAGCCGGCGCGGATGGCGTGCCACCCGGTTATCATGGAGCTTGCCGGGGGCGGGCCTTTGAGATTCACCAATCGGGCGAAATTGCTGTGGGGCTACTGGCGGCGTAAGTCTATGTTGAACGCGCTGCCGGTGGAGTATATCGTCGAGACCACGGCGAAATGCAACCTCTACTGCCCCATGTGCCCGCGCGAAACGCATAAGCAGCCCAAAGCCGACATGGCGGACGAAATTTTCGAACGTCTGGTGCGCGAATCCGGCTCGAGCGCCGAGCACATGATGCTGATCGGGTTGGGCGAGCCCTTCATGGACCGCAAGATTTTCGACCGCATCGAATATTGCGCGCGGCACAACGTCTCCACGCTGCTTTCGACCAACGGCACGTTCCTGAACGAAGAGACCAGCGCGCGATTGCTCGCCACGCCACTGGAACACATCACGCTGAGCTTCGACGGCGCGACTAAGGAATCCTTTGAGTACTATCGCAAGGGAGCGAATTTCGAGAAGGTACGCGAGAACTTCGTCCGTTTCGCGCGCATGAAGCACGAGCGCCGCGCCAACGTACAGGTGGTGGTCCAGATGGTGCGCATGGAGCGCAACGCGGGTGAAGTGCACGATTTCGTGCGCTTCTGGAAAGCGGTTCCGGGCGTGGACCAGGTGCGCATCAAGGAAGACGAGACCAATGTGCTGCAGCCGGAAGCGCGGCACTCAGCCGAAGATTGGAAACATCCCTGCCATTACCTGTGGCGCGGACCGATGTACGTGAAGCAGAACGGCGACGTGTATGCGTGCTGCCAGAGCTATACGTTGGATGGGGCGCCGGTGGGAAATATCGGAGAGCAGAGCCTGCGCGAGATCTGGAATTCGGACGCGATGCGGCGGATGCGCGAGCTGCACGCGGTGGGGCGGGCCGGGGAAATCGACGTTTGCGCGCGCTGCTGCACCACCATCCCCAGCGGCGCGCTGGTGGCCGGCAGCCTGTTGTTGCATGGCCGCACGGTGCGAAGGCTGCTGCCGTGGGTGGAACGGCTGGTGCATTTCTCGAAACTCCCGCGCTCGCTGCTGACGTCGCCGACGAAACCGGCCCGAGAGAGCGAGGGAG
>JASHQT010000683.1 GCA_030039005.1 Bryobacteraceae bacterium | reverse complement strand
GTCGAGTCACGCGTTGCGCGGGGTTGGCCTAGCGGTCGGGCGTCAGCCTTCCAAGCTGATTTAGACGGGTTCGATTCCCGTACCCCGCTTTTCCTTCCCGCCCGCGATTCGCCTTCAGCCGGCGTAGCTCAGTTGGTAGAGCATCTGATTTGTAATCAGAGGGTCGGGGGTTCAAGCCCCTCCGCCGGCTCCAACATCTCTTTTGATGTCAGTTGATTACCCGCGATTCCACGATTGGTTCCGCTTTCTCGGTTTGGTCACTGTGCTCGATTTGTGCCCGGATCTGAGCTTTCTCCATCGCTGCTCTCACGTCAGAATCGTTCAGGTGAACGTACCGCATTGTCGTGTTCAGGTCGGCGTGGCCTGCGAGGGTCTTCAGGGTGAAGGCGTCCATAACCTTGGCCCACCTGGTCAAGCAAGTGTGTCGAAGATCATAGAGTACGAATCTCGGAACCTTGCTGGTAGCTAGCGCTATTCCGTGTTGCTTTTTCAGGCTGAAACCCTCAATGTGACCGCTCGCAGTCGATGCAGGGAAGATCCAATCCGAGGTGGAAATTTCACGGCGCATGGCGAGGATGGACAGCACTCGTGAAGATGCTGGAATGCGGCGTCGTGAAGCTCGACGTTTTCCGGTGAAGATTTCTATTGCACCATCGCGGATGTTCTCCCATTTTAGACGGTGACACTCCTCGGGCCTGAGTCCGCAATCGATCAGAATTGTCGTCACGTCTCTCAGCAGGTAGGCATCGGGTTTGACTGGCGTTTCGCCACGAAGTATTGCACGGATGCCATCCAACGCCCGTCGGTACGCAGCTTCCAATCCGTCGCCCAATTCGGTAGCAGCGGAAAGATACCTTTCTTCCTCCTTGTCCGTGAGCACCCGTTCTCGTTGATTCTCCCCGGCCAGCATTCGCACGCGGGGTAGGAGCGTCGAGATCTTGTTCCACTCTTGTGCAAGATGAAACATCCGTCGAAGTGTCGCCAAGTCGCGGTTGATGGTGGAGGTTTGCATCTTCTCGCTCCGACGCTTTGCTATGAAAGCGGCGATCAATTCGGCAGTGATCGAGTTCAACGGCGCAGCGGCTAGTTTTTGGTAGGCCAACAGGTTCTTGGCCGTCGTTTCATAGAACGTGACCGTCCGCGGTTTGCTCGCTGAAGTCGCACGAACGTATGGGAGGAAATCCTGTTCGGCGAACTGTTTCAGCGTCGGTACCGGAGTTTTGTCACGTATTCCCACCTCGCCTTTGGCCAATGATGTTTTGTGGGCCGCTTCGATTTGTTCAGCTACCCGCTTGTTGCCTTGCTTGGTGCTTTCGCGGATCTGCTGGCCGTTCCAGTTGAAGCGGTACCACCACACCCCGCCACGTTTGTACACTCCCATCGCAATCCCTCCTAAGCGATCTTGCTCAGAATAGGTCTGTCACGCTCGGTCGTCAACCGTCGAACGGGCTGGTACGTACGTTCGAAGATCGGCACGGCAGCGCAGATTGCCGTTTGTCACGGTTGTCACGTTGTCCCCACAGTCGTAGCATGCACCCAAGGATCGGCCAGAAACCGAACTTCTGTGACAGGGGACAGGCTGACAAAAAGGGACAGGCGACAGGAAGATTAAAGAGACTATACCAAATAGTATTTTCCATTCTCTTCTCGTATGATCTTGTCCCTTATCAGAGGATCTAAGATCCGATGGAGTTCGTATACGCTCACGTGTAGTGCTCGATACAGGTCGCGTTTTTCTATGCCCGGTCGAGAACGGACGAGAGATATAAGACGATCCTCAAGACCCCGCTGGCGGGAAACATCCAAACAGGCGGCAAGTGGTTGGGCTACGCCAGCACAATATTTTGCCACCTCGGCACCTGCCTCAATGTCGGCAAGGTGGATGAGGTTGTCCTTCCGTTTCGCCAAGATCGCATACAACAGCCCAAGCTTCCGAGCGTGAAGGTCGGTTCGGGTGGTTGCTTCTGAGTCGAAGTCCTCGCGAGCTATCCGGTAGAAGTCGCTATAGTAAGCGTCCGCGTCCTTGGAGAACTTGAAAAAGCCCTCGCCGGACAGGATCGCGTCGGCGACATCCAGGACGGTATGGCTCCACAACTTTTCATCAACAGGTGGCGGAGTTGGCAGAAGTTTTTCAGCATCTCCCTCAAACAGGAGCCAGCGGTTCAGGAACCCGCCGCTTACGTCACGCTGAGTCAGAGATTGCTCGAACCAAGCCCGCGTGGTGGCGGAGAGCACACAGAGAAATGGGTTCTTGACCACGATGGGGTTATTCCGGGTGTTCACTTCGAATGCGCGGGGACTGTTGAACAGCTCGGTGAGTTTGGGTATGAGATTCGCCACGGCTTGCTGACCGCCCTTGGTGGCCAAGCTTCGGAACTCGTCCTCCACGCTGAGAATGCGGTAAGGCTCAAAGGAATTCCCGGTCATGGCGAGCGCAAGACCCTCCGGAGACGCGAGCCCATGTAGTGGCTTGGCATGCTTGTCATCGAGCCAGGGTAGAATTTCATCGAACAGGTCCAGGGCAAACTGGTAGGCGGTGGTTTTCCGAGCTTTGGCGGTTTTGCCGACGAGGAGAGAGTAGAAATTTGGGTATACGCGCTGGGGCGAGCACACCCACGCCCTCCTTCCGATCAGGCATCCCACAGCGGCGATGAAACTCCCGAGATGGAACACCTCGGGAGCCTCGGTGCAAGGTGCTACTACATTCCGATAGCGGCCAATGAGACCACGCCAGGCGGCATCGGGCAGGTGAACGAAGGCCGGGGGAGCCGGTACCGCGATGGTGCTCATCTTCCCGCTCCCGTATCGATGCGGTGCGAATCCAAAAATGCCGCCAGATCCTCCTGTCGGTATCGCACCAACCTTCCGATCTTGCAATAGGCGGGGCCTCGCCCGAAAAGTCGCCATTTGCGTAATAGAGCCACCGAACAAGAGATCATCCTTGCGGCTTCCTGTTCGTTGTAGAGAGGTAAGGTATCTTGCATCATCAACTACTCCTCTTCTTTTTTGATTTTGCATCCCAAAGCAACTGGAACTTTTGAATCGCCCCTGAAGCGGACTTGACTGTGATCGATTGAGCGTCGGTCGTGATCGCTCGTTCCGTGGCTTTAGAGACCAGTTCGGCCAGGGTCTCGCAAAACACGGGAGGCTCTTCTTTCATCCCGGCTGAGAACCGATCTCTCATCCCGGCTGAAAACCGATTCATCAGTTGAGGGTCGCTCAAGGCGATGACCAGTTCGGCGATTCCCGGATTCCTAACCTGACCAGCCGCGACCAACAACTCCCCGAACTGGCTCGATTCCTCGGGAATTGCCAGCGCCTTCGCCAGCCTCAACAAGCCTGTTTTATCGGGTGGAAGCCGCTTGCCGGTTTCAATCCGGCTCAAGAGCCCCGGATCAAAACCACTTGCGTTGGCAAGCTCGACTAAGCCCAACTTTTTGGCTTTTCGGAGTCCCCGGAGAAGATCGCAGAAGGCCAGCGGGCCAGATGGATTGTTGCTGTGTTTGACGCTCACAACAACATCAAATCATAGAATTGACATCTCTGTCAATTTCCCCTGCTGCTCTTTAGACGGTTCCACATCTGACGTACCACTTCGACCTTGCGGTGGAACCCGAGCGGGTGACGGGCAAAAACTGTTTTTCCGAGCTATCAAAAACACCCTATTTCCGCTCAAAAATCGTCATTTTCTGCATTTTTCTGCCCGATTTTGAGGCTGCGTGAAGGGCCTAAATCGATCTAACCTATTGAAAACATTATGGTTACCCTTCAGAATGGACGAAAATCCGCCCGACACCCCCGCGCGACACAGGAAACTGGCGTTTTTGGGGTTTCCGAAAGTCGCCCAAAAGTGGGTCCAACCTGCCCCAGCTGGAGTTTTCTGACCGCCAGATCCACCCTCCGCCGGAGCCTTCCGAGGGCGATGGACAGACTGACAACCCAGTCGGCGGGGATCTTCCCCCAGCTACTCTCTCAGACCAATTTCAACCGCGTCTGCGATGCAACAGGCGTCGAGTAAATCTTCTCGCAGAACGGAGAAAGGCCGACCTTGGAAGTTCACATTAACGAACCCATTGCCGATACCGTGGACGTATTCAACCACCGTTCCCGATGGAAGGGTTTCGGTGAGGTGGGTGTCTTGTCCAACACCGAGCAACGGTTTGGTCAGGTGGGTTTTCACAAATCACTGATGTTCAATGCGCGAAGGAAGTGGGAATCGGTTGGGTCGAAGGGCAACTTCCCGGCGGAGTCCTCCGGGCCGAGAGGTTCCTCCTCTGGTTTCACGTCGAGCAGCACGAGGTTGATTTCGAGCTGGACATCGTTCCCAGACCGGCGGAGTATTGCATGGATCGCCCGCTCGACAGATTCCGAGTTCCACATCGCTTCCGTGATGGCCTCTCGGAGGGCGTGGAGTTCTTCAGAAAGTTCTTCATCCATGTGCCACCCCTGTATGGCGGGGCAGAATTGCAGGTGGGAGACCAACTCGGGTTTTGAAGACGGGAAAGCCCGGTAGGAGTTTTACTTCAATCGTGTTTCGTCTCTGGCGAGGCAATATCGGGTACGGGGTGAGTCGGTTTGTAGCACGGTACTCGGTACCCACTGTTGTGTTTGAGCGAACAGAAGGCACGCGAGGTCGAGTCTCGGGACGAGCATTCGGGGACGACTATGTCTTTCGCATTGCTGGCCGACTCACCTGAGGTTGGTTTGACACGGGGAAGTGCCTGAGATGGAACACTTGTGTCGAGCGTTTGAAAGCCAGCCGTACTTTGGCTAACAACTCACTCACCGCCTTCATCACCATCGCGTCAAATCTCCTCGCGGTTCCTCGCGTGGTCAGTTGCAGCACGAACCTGAATGGTAGGAACAGGACGTACCCCCGATACCAGCAGCACATGCAACGGTACGGGCGAATTCCAAACGCCCTGAGTGGGGTCTCCCAAAACCGGGTTCTGGATCGACGCAGCTCGCCGGACTCACAAACCGGACACCTCACTCCGCGTAACTGGGAGGTTGGGATTCTCATTCTCAGACCTCGTAGACGAATCACGAGCAAGGAGGTTTCAGGGACGGAAGTGACGACCCTACAAATTTCACGCAGGGTCGCGGCGGAGCTTCCTGGCATGCAGATCGATTCGGTTCCGAAGCCCGGAGATGTTGATGGCGATTCGAACGATGGAATGGGCGGGAAGGCGGTCCTCCCGGTGTTCGATCCGGTAGGTGGAATTTGGGCCACGGAAGACGTACAGCGTGTCGGCGTCCGACCAGCCACCCTTCACCCTCACCGCCGCGACAATCTCTCCTATCGCCCCGGCAGCCATCCCAGCGTGGCCCAGTTCGTTGGCGAGGCCCATCAGGTACACGTCTTCCAGGCTGTAAAGATTGCGGGAGCCTTGGCCGGAGGCGGTACGGATGGAGGGTTCCAGTTTGAATGGGCGTCCCACGGTCCAATTTTTGGCGCGGCTCGGCGACATCCCGAGGATCGAAATCAGTTCGCGGAATTCGAAGGTTTGCATAAGTTGGGCTCAAAGCTGCACGTGTACACTATTATATGATATAATAACCTTAATAGTGCAATACTGCACTTATACTTACTATCCTAACCATCATCCTGTTGGTTCGGAGAAACGAGAAATATGAAAGAACTTTTAATTGGCGTCCGCCAAGCGGCGGATGCTGTGGGATTGAGTCATTGGACAATTCGGCAATACATCCGGGCGGGGAAGATCCGAGCTGTACGGATTGGGAAGCGGATACTTGTCGAGCCGGAGGAACTGGAACGCTTGGTGAACGCTGGACGCGGCGAAAGGCCTTGGAA
>JASHQT010000682.1 GCA_030039005.1 Bryobacteraceae bacterium | reverse complement strand
ATTAGCGCACCCGTCGTGGGCCTCGAAAGGCAGCCGCAGCCATTGCCTGCCTCCTATACCAAGATCGCCACGGGCGGTTTTAGCAGCGGCAGCGGCCCGGCAACGGTGGTTGGACCGCCCGGCAGCGATGCCAATTCGTTTGCCTGGTCCTCGGCTTGGTTTAACGGCAATCTCTACATCGGCACGGGCCGCGAAGTGAAGTGCGTGACTGCCGAGGCCGGTGTGATACAGACGGGGGTCGACGATTATCCGCCTCCGGACGGCAGCTGCCCCTCCGATCCCAAGGACCTTCAGCTTCAGGCGGAGATCTGGTGCTACTCGCCGCAAACTCATACCTGGACGCGTGTATATCAATCCCCCGCCGACATTCCCATCGGAATGGATTCCTCGGGTAACCAGGTGTACGCCGCCGAAGATATCGGATATCGCGGGATGACGGTGTTCACCGAACCGGACGGCACACAGGCGCTCTACGTTGGCGGCGTCTCGGCCGGCGAAATCTACGGAAATATTGCCCCGTACACGTTTCAAAGTTATCCGCCGCCACGAATTCTTCGCAGCGCCGATGGCGTGAATTTTGCGCCGCTTCCTGAGGATCCGGGCACTTTCCTCGGAACCATCAGTTCGAGCGCCCCCTCCACTGCCAATGTATTCGGCTTCCGTTCGCTCACGTCGTACAACGGCATGCTGTTCGCTACCGCAGGCAACTACACCGGCAGCGGGTACGTCATCGCATCGGCCAATCCCTCCCAGGGAGACAACGCCTGGTTTGCCGCCGGTCCGACCTATGCTCAAATGGCCGTTTGGGAGATGACCACTTTCAACAACCAACTTTACGTGGCCGGTGGCAACCCGCAAGATCCTACGGGATATTTCGTGGCGTCCACCAATGCCACCGGTAACCCGCCGTTTACATTCAATACTGTGATGCAGTACGGCAATGCCCAGGGAGACCCCGGAGATGCTCTGAGTATGGCAGTCTTCAACGGCGGCCTCTATGTCGGCACCGACGCCCCCACGGAGATGGTTCGCATAAATCCCGATAACAGTTGGAACCTTGTCGTGGGAGATCCGCGCCAAACCTCAGAAGGATTTTTGAGCCCCATTTCCGGATTTGGCGAGTTTTTCGACGATCAGTTCAGCCGGCATTTCTGGCGTCTGGGCGTGGTCCCCGCGGGGGCCCACGCGGGCATGTATATGACAACCTACGATTGGAGCGTCCAATTGAAGGGCCTGTGGCCTTTCGCCAACTTGATCGTCGGCGACTTCGGCACCGACATCTATTCGACCACTGACGGCGTTTCGAACTGGAATTCCATCAGCGTCACGGGGTTTGGGGATGGTTACAACTACGGCCTCAGAACTATTCAGCCTACTCCTTTTGGAACCTTCTTTGGCACCGCGCGCTTTGAAGGTGGAGCGCAGATCTGGCTCGATCAGACCCAGCTCGACTACGACGGCAATGGCGAGATCGACCAGCTTGATGTGAACTTGCTATTGGCGCGCGTAGGCCAAGCGGCCAACGGCCCCAACGATCCCATGGATCTGAACCAGGACGGTCAGATTACTGTGCTCGATGCGAGGTTGCTCGCCACGCAGTGCACCAATGCCGCCTGCGCGGTTTCCTCGAACTTGCCGGTGATCCTTCCTGCGCCCACTGGCCTGACGGTCACCAACCCCACCGTTACCGTGGCCCAGGGGGCGCCGGTGCAATTGACGTGGAATCCGGTTCCGGGCGCGGTTGAATATCACGTCTTCCGACAGACCAACACACCCATGTTACAGATTTTCCCTGCCTCGGGAATCGATCTCAACATTGGACCGCTGTCGATCGATGTTCCCGAAGATATTCTCGACAATAAATACAATTGGCTGACCGGGACAAACGGTCTGTGTCCTCCGACGTTCAGCTCGGATGACCCGATCTGCTTGGCGATTTATGTCGTGGAAGAGGCCGCCGAGCCCGGCAGCACCATAGGTTTCCCCTTGCCAGCCCAGGAAATCGCGGTGACCAGCAGTACTTCGTATTCCGAGGCGGCGCCAACTTCTCTGCAGTCGATATATTGGGTCAAAGCGGAAGACGTCAACGGAAACCGGTCCGACCCGTCCAACATCGTGGGTGCGCCGGCCGCCGTACAGGACACCAGTAGTGGCCCCCCAACATCGTCTGCGACGCAGTTCTAACCTCCGAGGCTGGCGCCTTTAGTATCTTTTTTCGTCGCCGGAATGGCGAATTGGCGCGTCTATCCCTAAGAGGTCGTTTGATGTACCGTCTGGTGGGTTTTGTAATTGTGGCAGTTTCTGCGCTCGCTCAGCCCATAACGCTCACTTACCCGGGGATTTCAACGCTGCGCCCTTCCGGCTCCGGCGGGCGAGTGTCATGGTCGAGAGTCCTGAACTTAGTCGCGTACGACAGAGTCTCGTCCGACGGCTACTATGACGTGCACGTGATGAATCCCGATGGGTCGAACGATCAGTGCCTCACCTGCGGCCAAGCGGCTCTGCCATCGGGCCATAAAGGCGATCCCGATTTCGATTTCAGCGGTAAGTGGATCATCTTCCAGGTCGAAAAAGCGGGCACTTCGTCCCTTTTCGATACTCTCGCATCCCCCGGCTCCGGATTGTTTAACGACGTTTGGATGATGGATGTGGGCGGAACTCAGTTTTATCAGCTCACCGACGTTCCAGCCACCAACAGCGGAGTGCTACACCCTCATTTTTCCCATTCCGGCCAGCAGATCACTTGGGCCCAGATGCTCAGTCCCGATCCGCTGCCGCTCGGAACCTGGGAGGTACAGATTGCCAACCTGGTTTTCACGAACGGAACACCATCTCTTCAGAACATCAACAGTTATCAGCCCGGAGCCAATCCACGCTTCTACGAGACCCACGGCTTTTCGAGTGACGATCAATCCGTTTACTTCAGCGGCGATCCCGACCTAAATCAGGAATGGTACGGACTGGACATTTACGTGTTCACCCCCTCCACACAGACTCTTGTGAACCTGACCAACACGCCCACCATTTGGGACGAGCATGCCGACCTTTCTCCCGACGGGACCAAGATTCTGTGGGGCTCAAGCAACGGAATTCAATTAGTGTCCGGAGACAGCAAACTGGACTATTGGATTATGGACACCGATGGTTCCAACCAGCGCCGCCTGACCTGGTTCAATGCCACGGGATTCCCCGAATCCCAGACCTCTCCCGTAGCGCCGTCCACTTCTGCCTGGAGTCCCGACGGAAGCCAGTACCTGGGCTATGTCGTGACGAACAACTCGGGCACCTCGGGACCCATCGCCACGTTCGACCTGGTCGTGCCCGGAATTCCCGTTTCCGGCGCGAGCTTTGCCCAAGGCCCGCAAGCGCCGGCTTCGGTGGTTTCGTTCTACGCCCGAAACATGAGTGAAACCACTGTCGTGGCCGCCAGCTTACCTTTACAGAATGAACTCGGCACAACTACCGCTTCCATCACCGACGCCTCCGGCGCCCAATATCCGATTGCGCTTTATTACGTTTCACCGGGCGTCATCAACTGCTATTTGCCCGATCAACTAGCCAGTGGAAGCGCGACCATCTCCGTCTATCGCGATGGATTTCTGGTTGCAAATGGGACGGTTACCATCCAGCCCGTCGCACCCGCGATATTTTCGGCGAACTCGGACGGCGCCGGTGTCGCCGCCGCCACTTACATTGAGGTGACTGGCAATACCCAGACCTTTGCGGACGCATTTCAATGTACCGGCGGCGCAGGCACTTGCACACCCTTACCGATTACTGTCAGCAATTCCAACAGCCAGACCTTCGTGACACTCTACGGTACAGGCCTCCGCAATCGGAGCAGCCTCAACAGCGTCGTTGTGACTGCGGCCGGGCATACGCTCTCGGTACAGTACGCGGGCGCGCAGGGCCAATATCCCGGACTGGATCAGATCAATGTTCTGGTTCCAGCATCGCTGGCCGGCGCGGGAGTGGTCACACTGGATATTACTGTGGGCGGCCTCAGCGCGAACTCGGTTCAACTACAGTTTCAATAATCCCTCTCATGGCGAGATGGCTCATAGCGCTCGGCTGGTTGGCGGTGCTGACCCCGAGTCACGCACAACCTGCGCACCCTCCAACAGTCCGGCGAACGAGGCTTCTTACGATGGACGGCGGCCGCGTGGACTGGTCCGGTCAGAATCGAATTGCCTTTGACCGGCGTAGCACGAGCGGATTCTACGACGTCTGGGTCATCCATCCCGACGGCTTGGGCGAACACTGTTTGACTTGTGGCCAGGCAGGCGCACCTCACAAAAACAAAGGAAATCCAGCCTGGGACCCCTCGGGCCGATATATCGTTTTCGAAGGGCAAAAAGATCGGACACTGCCGTTGTTAGACCATCTGGCAGAACCAGGCCGTGGCGTAGCAAACGATCTTTGGCTCATGGAAGCCACCGGCCACCGCTACTGGAAACTCGTGGATGTTCCCCGTCTTCCGGCAGGAGGAGTACTTCATCCGCACTTCTCTTACGATGGCAAGAAACTAATCTGGAGTCAGTTAGTGAAGCCTTCGGGGAAGCTAGGCATTTGGGAGATAAAGATGGCCGACTTTGACGTTGTGAACGGAACTCCCCAAATCAGCGGGATTCGGTCTTTTTCGCCTGGAGATGTGCACAGATTTTTCGAAACCCACGGGTTTAGTCCGGACAACCGCAGGATTCTGCTTACCGCCCAAGTCGCTTCGGGCGGTAGCGACATCTTCACGCTGGACCTCGCCACCGGGCAAACCGAAAACCTGACGAACACGCCCGACGACTGGGACGAGCACGCGCAGTTTCGTCCCGACGGCCGCTCCATCGTCTGGGCATCCTCACGCGGACGCCGTGAAGGCTTGAATCTTTGGATCATGAATCGCGACGGTTCTGATCCGCGGCTGCTGATGGACTTCCACCGCCCTGACGCCCCCGCCTTAACCGAGGGAATCGGCCCGGGGGATTCCTCATGGAGCCCCGATGGGAAATCGCTGGCCGTCTATGTGATCGCGGACCAAAAGGAAACTAAGGGCGCAATATGGATTCTGGATATTGACTGAAGTGGTCACTCGCGGATGACGCGACCAGCTCTTCCAGTAGCTTAACGGCATCGCCCGGCCCGCCATACCGCTGGAACGACCCTTGGATCCTCTGAGCGTTCTTTCGAAAGCTGGGATCTCGCAAGACAAGCTCCACCGCTTCACGCAATCGCTTCGGCGTTAATTTCCGCGGCGGGATCTGGACTCCTGCCCCGGTCTGCACCAGCCGCTGTGCCACTTCCGGCTTGTCCCACTCCGTCGGGACCGCTACCATTGGAATGCCCAAATTCAGCCCCGCCATCACCGACCCAGCTCCGCCAGTGGTGACCAGAACCGAAGTCTGCGGAAGTAGTTCGCTATGGGATACCCAGCGAAGCAGGTGGATATTCGGGGCCCGCTCGCCAATGTCGACCTCCTCGGGTTCCCGATTCCCTCCCGTAGTCATGATCACTTCCATGGGAAGGTTCGCCAATCCTTGCGCCGCCGCCTTCAGCACCACTGGAGCTTGTACGTGAACTGTCCCCTCGGTGACATGCACCCAGGGACGGTCATGTGAGATCTGCCTCAGAGCCTCGGTGGTCGCCTGATGACGGTCGGTCCAAAGGCAGGGGCCGATATAATGAACGGATTTGGGAAGATCGCCTCGGTTGTAATCGAACTCCGGAGACGTTGGAACCATGTAGAGCGGCATGGTGCCCGCATGCGCGGAGACCGATTGACGGATCGGCGGCAATCCGAAACTGGCTCGGATTTCGTTAGCTCGTCCGCGAAATTTCCCTGAACCCATCTCGATCGCCTTGGCCAACAACTGGTATGCAAAACGGCTGTACCGGTTCCTGGCCTGCGGAAGGCCAAGCCCAAAAGGCGGCATGTCCGGTCCAGGAACCTTGCACGCGAAGTAGCACGAGACCGCCAGCGGAATGCCCGTCTTCTCATACAGAATCAGTACCGGTCCCCATACCGTCGGATCGCAAACGAGAGCGTCGGGCTTCCACTGCCGAAGAATAGGCATCAGGTCTTCCACTTGATCTGGTATGGTGTCGAGCAGCCAGCGGCGCATGAACGTCGCAAAATTAGTTCCCTGGCGCCAATGGATAAACCCGGACTGTTCCTCAAATAACAGTTTCCAGAGTGCGTCCTCGTCGACTTTCCGGAACGGAAAATAGGGAACTCCCTCGCGTTCCAGAGGACCGGCGCCTTTTGACCCTGTATAGAACGCACACTCGTGTCCCTGTTCGCGGAGCGCTTGCGCGATCGTCAGGTGGGGCAAAACGTGACCGGGAAAGGGCCACGTGGTGAACAGGAAGCGGCTCATCGACTGAAGGTGCATCGATGATAGCAGCGGCTACTGAAGCTTTCAATCGCCTTTGTGTTCGTCGATACTAGGAAAACCTGACTTAGTCAGTAGGTGAAGTCGATTCAGAGCTTAGTACGGTCAGTACTGGCGAAGCACCATAGGACCTACCGCAGTATCAGCGTCTTGACAGTCCCATAAGTGAACTTTAGAATGAAGCTTCTCAAGGCAGTATAAGGAGGTAACTCGCCGAGAATCCTATAGCCATCCCCTTCCGCTGGCATCTGTAAGTGCAAGTAGCGGTGACCATTTTTGGCGGAGAGGCGAGCGGGGATGACCGGGGGTCTCTTGCCGGGCTAAGTAGGCCGGTTCAGGCTGCGTAATTTGCGTTTGTTTTCAGGCTTAGCCCAGTCGCCAAACGAGCATACTGCAAACGCAAGCGGGGTAAGCGGACGCACTTCTTGTGTCCACGGAGGGACAGGTATGCAAGTGCATCGCGAGAGCGGGGACGGTAAAGCTTTCGGTTTCATTCTGGCGAACGTTGCGGGTTGGCTGGACCCGGGCATAGGTATTGCGGCCAGCCGCAGCGGTGCAATCGGACTCCTCAACTGCGAAGGCATCGCCGATCCCGCCGGGATTGATGCCGCGCTTCAGCGCCTTCGCAAACACGCGCGTGGGCAATTCGGATTGAAGCTTGAAGCGGAATGGTCGGGGACCACCGCGCTTCTGGAGCGACTGGATCGGGTTCACCTTTTGGTCCTGGTCCCTGGCGACGCAACGCGGAAGAAGCTGGCCGCGATGGTGAAGTTGGCCAACGCCCGCGCCGACAAGGTCCTGGTCGAAGTCTGCAACGAAGAGCAGGCCGCCCGCGTCGAGTCCCTCGCCGTGGATGGGCTCATCGCAAAAGGACAGGAAGCCGGTGGCGCGATTGGCGAAGAGACCGCGTTCATCCTTCTGCAGCGCCTTCTCGATCGATGCGGACTACCGGTGTGGGCTCACGGCGGCATCGGAATGCACTCCGCCGCGGCATGCTTCATCGCCGGCGCGGCCGGTGCCGTGCTCGATAGCCAGCTTTTGTTGACCTCCGATTCCTCGCTGCCCCCCCGCGTCCGCGCCGTGGTAGAGCGCTGCGAGGGAGACGACACCGTGATCGTCGGGCGCGAAGTGGGTTTCGCCTATCGCGGCTGGCGGCGTCAACGGTCGCCGGGCTTGGAGGCGCTGCAAACGAAGGAAGCCGAGGTTGCCGGCCGTCCCGGCGCCGAAACTCGATCCGAATGGCGAGAAGCCTTGCGCAGTCAGATCGACTGGCGCAGTCTCGACTCCGTCCTTCCCATGGGGCAGGACGCTGCACTCGCCGCACCGCTCGCTGGGCGCTTCTCTACCATCTCGGCCCTGGTGGCCGGACTGCGTGAGTCCGTTGCCAAGCACGTCGTGGCGGCGCAGAAGAGCTCGCCGCTTGCTCCCGGCTCGGCGCTGGCGCGGTCGCACGGAACGGAATTCCCGATTCTCCAAGGGCCGATGACGCGCGTCAGCGACACGGCCGCGTTCGCAGACTCCGTCGCCGAGGGCGGAGCCCTGCCGTTCCTGGCGCTCGCGCTATTGCGCGGCCCGCAAGTGCGCGAGCTGCTGGTGGAGACTCGAAAGACGCTAGGCGCGAAGCCCTGGGGTGTGGGCATTCTGGGCTTCGTTCCCGCCGAGCTGCGCACCGAACAGATGGCAGTGGTGAGCGAAATCTGCCCGCCCTTCGCCATCATCGCCGGTGGCCGGCCGGACCAGGCCGCGAGCATCGAGAAGAAAGGGACCATCTGCTATCTGCACGTACCTTCGCCCAAATTGCTTGAAGTCTTCATTCGTGACGGCGCGCGCCGGTTCATTTTTGAAGGCCTGGAATGCGGCGGCCACATCGGACCGCGCACCAGCTTCGTGCTGTGGGAAAGCATGATCGACACGGTGCAGCGCGCCATCGATGCGGGCGCCCCCGCGGCCGAATTCCACATGGTGTTCGCGGGCGGTATTCATGACGCCCGATCTGCCGCGATGGTGGCGGCCATGGCCGGTCCGCTGGCCGAACAGGGCGTCGCAATCGGTGTGCTGATGGGCACGGCGTACCTGTTTACTGAAGAAGCAGTGCGCGGCGCCGCGATCGTCGAGACGTTCCAGGAAGAAGCCAAGCGTTGCTCGAAGACCGTCATTCTCGAAACAGGACCCGGGCACGCAACGCGCTGCGCCGATACCCATTTCTATACTGCGTTCCTGGAGGCCAAACGGAAACTCGCGGCCGAAGGGAAATCGCACGACGAAATTCGCGGCGAACTCGAACAGTTGAATCTCGGAAGGCTCCGCGTGGCGAGCAAAGGCATCGTTCGCGAACAGGGACCCAACGGTCAGGCCGCGTACCGGCAGGTTTCGGTCGCCGAACAGCTCGATCAAGGCATGTACATGATCGGGCAACTGGCGTCCTTGCGCAACGAGGTCACCACCGTTCGCAGCCTGCACCAGACCGTCGCGCAGGGCGGCGAAAGCTGGCTGCAATCAGCGGGCATCACTGCTGAAACGCCAGCCGATGATCTCGGCCCCATCGCGCCCTGCGACATCGCCATCGTCGGTATGTCGTGCGTGCTGCCCAAGGCGCCCGACGTCACAACGTTTTGGGCCAACATGGTAAATAAGGTCGATGCGATCAGCGACGTGCCTTCGGATCGCTTCAATATCGACCTGTATTACGATCCCGACCGTAAGGCTCGCGACAAGATTTATTCCCGCTGGGGCGGCTTCATCAACGACGTACCGTTCGAACCGCTGCGCTACGGGATTCCTCCCACGGCGCTCAGTTCGATCGACCCGATGCAGTTGCTTTCGCTCATCGTCGTGGATCGCGCGCTCGACGACGCCGGGTATCGCACTCGCGAATTTCCGCGCCAGAAGACGTCGGTGATCTTCGGCACCAGCGGCGGCCTGGGCGATCTGGGCGGCCACTACGCCGTGCGCTCGGCCCTGTCCGAATTTCTTTCCGAAGTTCCCGCGGGACTGCTCGAACAGCTTCCGGAATGGACCGAAGATTCTTTCGCCGGCCTGCTTCCCAACGTAGCCGCCGGCCGCGTGGCCAATCGCTTCAACCTGGGCGGCGTGAACTTCACCGTCGATGCCGCCTGCGCGTCGTCGATGGCAGCGGTCTACATCGCGGCGCGGGAATTGACCACCCGCTCGAGCGACATGGTGATCGTGGGCGGCGTGGATACGGTCCAAAGCCCCTTCTGCTTCCTGTGTTTCAGCAAGGCGCAGGCACTTTCGCCGCGCGGGCGCTGCCGGCCTTTCGACGAAAGCGCCGACGGGATCGCGATCAGCGAAGGCATCACCGTTCTGGTGATGAAGCGCCTGGAGGACGCCGAGCGCGATGGCGACCGCATTTACTCCGTCATCAAAGGCATCAGCGGGTCGAGCGATGGACGCGGCCGCAGCATGACCGCGCCGCGCCGCGAAGGCCAGACGCTGGTGCTGCGGCGAGCCTACCGGCAAGCCGGATTTTCTGCTTCCAGCGTCGGCATGATGGAAGCGCACGGCACCGGGACCGTGGCGGGCGACACCACGGAAATGGGGTCACTATCCGAGGTTCTGGTGGAAGAGGGCGCGGCGGAGCATAGCTGCGCCGTGGGATCCGTCAAGAGCCTGGTGGGGCATACCAAGGCCGCGGCCGGAGTGACGGGGCTGATGCGCGTGGCCCTGTCGCTGTATCACAAGGTTCTCCCTCCTACGCTGCACGTGGAGAAGCCGAACGCAAAATTGACCGAGCCGGGCTCTCCGCTGTTCGTGCTATCGGAGGCGCAGCCCTGGCTTCCCGCGATCGATGTGCCGCGCCGCGCGGGCGCCAGTTCCTTCGGTTTCGGCGGCACGAATTTCCATGCCGTTCTCGAAGAATATCGGGGCGAGTTTCGCAGCGTCGAGGATCGCGTGAGCGCCGCCTGGCCGGTTGAGCTTCTGGTATGGAACGCCGCTTCGGCTGGCGCTCTCGATACGTCGCTCGCGCTGCTCGAGAGCAAATTGCAAAGCGGCGCGCGGCCAGAACTGCGCGATTTAGCCGCGGCGTTGTGCAGGCGCGCTGCTTCCGGCGGTTCCGGAGCGGCGCGGCTGGCGCTGGTGGCCGCCTCGCTCGATGATCTTCAGGCCAAAATCGCAACCGTCCGCGAAGCGATCAAGGCGGGCGCGTCGCGATTCGATCAGCCGTCAATTTATCTCGAGACCGCGCCGGCGGAAGCGCAGCCCATCGCATTCCTGTTCCCCGGGCAAGGCTCGCAATCGCCGGACATGCTGCGCGACCTGGCGTTATACTTCCCCGAATTTCGCGCCGCGCTCGAAGTGGCTGATCGCGTGGTGGACGGACTTCCCCAGCGATTGTCGAAGTTCATTTATCCGCCCACGGCCTTCACGCCGGACGCCAAGAAAGAGCAGATGCGTGCCATCACCGACACCAGCGTGGCGCAGCCCGCTCTGGCCGCGGTGGAAATCGCACTCACGCGCTTGCTCCAGAGATTGGGCGTCCAACCGGCGATGACTGCCGGGCACAGCTTCGGCGAATATGTCGCGCTGTGTGCCGCGGGCGTCTTCTCCGAAGAAGCCTTGTTCCGGCTGGCTCAGGCGCGCGGCCGCGCGATGAAGGAAGCGAACGTCATCGAGCCGGGCGGCATGATCGCGGCCGAAGCGACTGCCGAAAACGTCGCCGCCGCGCTCGGAGAGCTGGATCGCATCAGCATTGCCAATTACAACAGCCCGCGCCAGACCGTTCTGGCCGGTCCGGTGGACCTGCTCGATTCCGTCATTCAGAAGCTTAAAGCCGCGAGGATCGCCGCCGTGAGGCTTCCTGTAGCCTGCGCGTTTCACTCGCCACTCGTGGAAGGGGCACGCGGCAAGCTGGCCACCGCGCTCGCGAGCGAAACATTTTTGACGCCGTGCGTACCGGCGTTTTCGAATACGCTCGGTAAGCAATATTCGTCCGACCCAGCCGCAATCGCTGCGGTTCTGACGGACCACGTGATCCGGCCGGTCCGTTTTATAGACCAGGTTCGCGCCATGTTCGATCAGGGCGCGCGCATCTTTCTCGAAGTGGGTCCCAAGGGTGTGCTTTCCAATCTGTCGCGCCAGATTTTCGACGGCGAGGGCGCGGTGACGCTGCAGGTTGACGCGAGCGGCAAGAACGGCCTGGTGTCGTTCCTGCAAGCCCTGGCGCAATTAACCGTGCGCGGCGTATCCGTGGATACGGCCGAGCTGTTCCGCGGACGGTCGGCCGGCGCGCTGAGCATCGAGCAGTTGAAGCCAGTTGTGCTGGGAGGTTCGCAGTGGCTGGTGAACGGCGGACGCGCGTATCAAGTATCGCGGCCAGCGCTGCCCATTCAGCCCGTGCAAGTGGTGCGAACGCTGGAGGTGGAAAAGGTCGTGGAGGTGCAAAAGCTCGTGGAAGTTCCCGTACCCACACCCGTAGCCAACGGTGTTTCCCCGGCAGCCCCTGTCGCGCCCGCCGTCACTGCGGACGCTCTCATGGCGCCATTCCAACAACTGATGGGTCAATTCCTGGAGACGCAGACCGCCATCATGCTAGCGTATTTGGAGGGTT